>JBFKSL010000164.1:0-8637 GCA_041626995.1 Ketobacter sp.
ATATGTTTCTTTACGAAGCTCCGCATTTATGGATGTTATATTATTCAACCAACCATACTCAGCAATCGCCCCTGCAAACCATGACTGATTTTCAGTTCGCATGAACTCATCATCAACTCCAACAGCGCCATTGCGATCATCATATAGCTCATCCGACAAACTAAAACCGGCACGAAAGCTTGAACGAATTCCCCATATCTTAGCTAAATATTTCAATTGCAGTCTTAAGCTTTCTACATTTAGCGAAGCTCTATTTTCCTGATTGTTATTAACGGCCGGTATACCTTTCTCAGATTCACTCCAACTCAGTAGTCCATCAAAATTTCTTTTCTTACTAAAATCATGTCCGACTTTTATTACAGCCGCGCTTTGCTCATAGTCTGCATTCTGAAGTTCCTCAACTACAAAATTATCTGGATTATCTGGAGTAGATTGATCGTTAAGAATCTCATAATCATTTTTTGCTGCTTCATGATCAGCTGCCAACAAAAAATTCCACGCCCTAAATGAGTCCGAAAAAGCAAGTGAATAACGCTCAGAACCATACATGCCTTTAGAAATATTTAATTCTTTCCTTGGCTCAAATAAGTCAATCGTTACAATATTAATTGCGCCACCAAGGTTAGAATTGCTAAGCTGAACCGGCGTAAAATCAGGATATATTTCTATGCTTTCTACTAGTGCTGTTGGAACTAAATCCAACCCTGCATCTCCACTCTGCGCGTTATTTATTAGCATTCCATCTAAGTAAATATTAATCTGCTTTCCAACACTCCCCCTTATGGAAACTGTTGAATAACCACCTACCCCTCCGATTGTTTTTATCTGAACACCATTCGCATCATCAAGAACGTCCGACGCCGTTGAAAAATCCTGGACAAACTCTTCTCTATTAATGTTTTTCCCAAATCCAGTAAAAGACTGAATATCGATCCTATCCACTGAAATCTCTTTTTCAGCTTTGCCGTATACAACCATATTCTCATCAGCCATTTGGCCTGAAGCAAAAGGCGCAACCAATGTGAAAAAAACTAAAGAAAAGGCTATTAGGAAAGGCATATTTAACTAACTCAAAGGCGATATTCATCGACAACGTCGACACCAATATCGTCACCATGACGGCATCCGCACCAATAAAATCCCGTTACTGGTAGGTGACGAGCACGGGTATACACCCGTGTGATGGCAGGTCTCCTGGCTTGCGTGTCTTTGCGCTTTTCAGCCTTCCCAGTTTCCCAGTGGCCGAATGAGAAAAACGCTCTTCGCTTACAGTTGCGGGAACAGCCACGGACTTTCAGTACAGTGTGTACTTACTTCACCGTGTTCCCATTTAATCCTGTTATGGAACCATCGGCGAGCTAGTCTATGGATCAACACCCGTTAGTCAAGGAAATCCTTGCTAAACTGATGAGTATAATTGTTAACGAGGTGCGATATGGGAAGGCCAAGCAAAGAAGAATTAGAGCAAGCTTTAGCAGAAGCAGGACGAATGCGTGAACAAGGTGAGGACCCGCATCACGTTGCTAAGTCATTGTTAAACCACAACTATCGTTTAAAGTATTTTGAACAGCTCTACGAGCAGGTGGGACACTTTTTACATTCTGGGATGAACCAGCATGAGCACAGTAAACTCACCAAACTGATGGATAAAATTCAAAGCGAAGAACGGCACCCAGGCTTGGATAGCCATTAGAAAACCGTTTAGGTTTCTGCCACGATAATGGCCCGCTTGGGTGCAGGGTAGCCTTCCAATGTTTTACTGGAATCATTGGGATCAAGAAAATCCGGTAAGGATTGAAAGGTCATCCACTCAGTGGGCCGCTGCTCCTCAACTGTGGTTGTACACACATCCACGCAGCGGGCATTTTTAAGACGTACTTTACCCATCCATTGCAAAAGCGTAGGTACGCTTGGTAAAAACCAGACATTGCCCATTCGAGCATAACGCCCATCGGGCACCAGTACCTGCCCAAGCTCACCTTCTATGACTAAAGTTTCTAGCACCAGTTCACCACCCGGTCGCAACAGGTCTCGCAACTCAATTAAATGATCAAAGGGAGAGCGACGGTGATACAACACCCCCATGGAAAACACGGTATCAAAGGCTTTCATTTCTTTTGGCAAATGTTCGATACCAATCGGAAGATGATATACCGGCTGTTGCCCAATAAAATGTTGCAACGCTTTAAACTGCAAATGAAACAACCAGGAAGGATCGACACCAATCGTCAGAGCAGCCTCTTCACCAAGCATGCGCCACAGGTGATACCCACTGCCGCAACCTATATCCAACACGGTTCGATTTTTTAAAGGCTGAATATGGGATATAAGACGATCCCACTTCCAATCAGATCGCCATTCTGTGTCCACTTGAACGCCACAAACATTAAAAGGTCCTTTGCGCCAAGGATGTAAACCTCTTAAGCCTTGTTCAATTATTTTTCGCGTTTGCTCATTGCAATCATCTTGATTACCGACCGTAATCGCTGGTTGATTTAATAAAGTTTGAGACGTTTCAATCTGAGGCAATTCTTCCACTGCCTTTTTCCAACGCTGAAAATCGCCGTGCTGATCTGGATCCAAATTTAAAAGAGCGCTTTTAAACTGATCCAACCAAGGAGACAAACTGGACTGAGAGACATGCTGGAAGAAGGTTTCGAATTCGATCATTTTATCGCAACAACAGAAGCAAAATTAAAACACTGAAACCAGCAATACACTTTTGAGAAGCCTACTTCGTGCAAACGTTTTTCATGCTCTGCCATGGTTTCGGGAATCAATACGTTTTCAATGGCTTGGCGTTTTTGGCTTATTTCCAAATCACTATAACCATTCAATCGTTTAAATTCATGATGGCATTCTGTAAAGAGTTTCTGCTGTGAATCTTCAGGCAAAACAATTTTTTCTGAAAGCACCAATGCACCGTCTGCATTCATGCCTTTATATAGTTGTTCTAACAATGTTTTTCGTTGCTGTGGCGCAATGAATTGGAGCGTGTAATTTAGGGTAATCAAAGACGCATTTTGAATGATGGTGTTTTGAATATCTGCACAGTGAAATTCCACTTCCGTAGGCGATAAATCTGCAGCCACATTCGCTTTGCAACGATCTATCATGGCTTCGGAGTTATCCACGGCAACGATTCGCACACCTGGTTGTTGTATATGCCGACGTAATGCCAAGGTTGCCGCCCCTTGGGAGCAACCCAAATCATATACCTGGCTATTAGCGGTCACAAACTCGCTGGCGAACACCCCAAGCATTGCGATTACAGTTTCATAACCGGGCACCGAGCGTCGAATCATATCGGGAAACACGCTGGCCACTTGCTCATCAAAAGCGAAGTCCACCAAGTGCGGAAGAGGTTTCGAAAACAAATTGTCTTTGGAATCTTGGCTCATAAGAGATGACTGACTGTTGAATACGCAGCCATTCTAGCTTGGGACTGGGGTATTTCCAAACCCCTATTGATAAACCTCTAAGGTTAACAGCCTTTCCTTTTGGCCGTTAAGGTAGTAACAAAAATGTTACTACCTTAAACATAGCTAGCTCTACTAACGCTCAGCAGAAATAACCAAGGTATCAAAGTAATCCGCCAATCGAAGCATCTGATCAGCATCCAGTTTTTTGAACACTTTATTTACAACACTGTGGCCCGCAGCCTGACAAGTTGAAACTGCACCATCAATAATTTTGCGAACGACGAACCCATGTTTTACCAGATTCACAGAACGCTTCATTAAACCGTCCAATAACAAGTCAACGGTTAATGACATCAGTTCATTTAAATCGCCACGAACTTCTTCTCCATTACCAGCACGAATTTCACTAATCACATGCTGGATACGGTCATAGGTTGGCTTATCGATCTCACAACCGGTATTGGCTTTACCATTACTGGCCTCTTCCGGGCGCACATAGATTTCATCCACAAACCCAACCATGGGCTCCAATTCTTCATTGCTACGCTTCTTGAGCACATGGGGCACAATCATGCGTGCGGTTTTACCCAAAAGATCCGATGTAGAATGAACAATTTTAGTGGCCATGTTACTTAAACCAACGGCATCCACTGAGCCCACCAGAAATGCATGCAACAACTCTGGAATGAAGAAATCCATAGTGGATTCCATCAAAGGAATGTGACTTTCCTTTACCCCCTTGGCATGCCGATCCAACAGTTCAACGGCACTGCTCTCCAATTCTGGGGAAGAGGCAAACGCCAAATAGTACTTGGTTTCTGACATTTTTATTATCCTATGGTCTTAACAGGGGGGTGATTACACACCCCATTTAAAGAAATCGTGCTTTTCAGTTAAGTAATATTTTGACAGCACCATTTTATGGATTTCTGAAGCGCCGTCCACTAAACGAGCCTGACGAGCATAGCGATAGATCCATTCAATAATGGTGTCTTTAGAGTAACCGCGAGCACCACACAGTTGAATGGCCGTATCAGCAGCTTTGTGCAGCGTGTCAGCCACATGGATTTTGGCAATGGAAATTTCCTTACGGGCAAAATCTCCTTGGTCCAATTTCCAGGCAGCATTCATAGTTAGCAGGCGACCCACATGAATCTCTTTGGCCACTTCACCCATCATCCATTGCACGCCTTCATGGCCAGCCAAGGTGGTGCCGAAGCTCATTCGGTTTTCTACATAACCGGCAGCAATTTCCATACAACGTTTAGCTAAACCTAACCAACGCATGCAGTGAGTCAAACGCGCGGTTCCCAAACGAATTTGGGTTACCTTCAAGCCATCGCCCACTTCCAGTAAACGGTTTTCATCTGGAATTTCCAAACCATCAAATTTCAATTCACAGTGACCGCCGTGCTCTTCTGGCCCCATGATAGGAATACGACGTACGATTTCCCAACCTGGCTGGTCTTTATCGAATAAGAAAGCCGTCAAACCTTTACGCTCATCGTCAGAGGTTTTTGCTACCAGAATAAAAGTTTGTGCACCTTCAGCGCCAGTAATAAACCATTTACGACCATTGACGATCCATTTATCACCCACTTTTTCGGCTTTGGTATAAGTCAGGCTTGGGTCAGAACCACAACCGCCATCAGGCTCTGTCATAGCAAATGCAGAACGCACTTTGCCGTCGATAATAGGCTGTAACCAACGGTCTTTTTGCTCTTCTGTTTTTAATACTTTGTTTAGCAATATCATGTTGCCGTCATCAGGCGGTGCACAGTTAAATGCTACTGGGCCAAACGGAGAACGTGCTGCTTCTTCGTAAAGTGCGGCCATTCCGACCACACCCAGCTCACGTCCACCACGGCTTTTGGGTAATTGAAAACCCCACAGGCCTTGAGCTTTAGCTTGCTCTCGAACCTGATCAACTACGCTCTCTTTAATATTTTCGTGCTCGTCAAAATTGTTGGGATCATTTTCCAACGGCAACATTACCTCATCAACAAATTTCGCTACCTGTTGGCGAGTGCTTTCAATTTCATCTGATAATGTAAAGTCCATAACTACCCTCTATAAAAATTAAAAAATAAAAATTAGATGCCATTAACCGCATGACCGCCGTCTACCGAAATCACGGAACCGGTCATGTACTTCGATGCATCGGAGGCCAACAATAATAACGGCCCAAGCAAGTCTTCAATGCTACCCAATTTCTTCTGGGGAATACGGGTGATCAAACGCTTACCAGCATCGGTTTCAAAAAAGTCGCGGTTGATGTCGGTAAGAATATAACCGGGGCAGATGGCATTCACGCGAATATTGTATTGCGCCAACTCCACCGCGGTCTGCTTGGTTAACTGAACCAAACCGGCCTTGGAAGCACAGTAAGCCGATAAGTGGCTGGCTACTCGCAAGCCTAACAGCGAAGCTACATTAATAATGCTACCGTGTTTACCCTGCTCATTCATGCGTTTTGCCGCTTCCTGAGCCACCAAAAAAGCCCCTTTCAGATTGGTGTTCATCACCTTATCCCAATCTTCTTCTTTCAGGTTTAAGAAAGGGGCGCTAAGGCCAATACCCGCGTTGTTTACCAAAACGTCCACGTAGCCAAAAGCCGCTTCGGCCTGATTGAAGGCCTCTTCAATGCTATGACGATCACCCACATCCATGGTTACCGCCAGGCAGCGGCCACCGTTGCTTTCGATTTCTTCTTCCAGGGCCAGTAAGGGGTCTCGACGGCGGGCGGCCACCACCAACTTTGCCCCGTGACGGGCCAAAAAGGGCGCAAACATCTGACCAAAACCGCTGGAAGCCCCAGTTACCATTACTACTTTGCCTTCTAGGCTGAAATTCACGTCGTTCATGGAAGATCCTTATTTGTATGTACCGGGCCTGACGCTTAAAAAGCCAGGAGCATCGCCAATGCACTATCAGGCCAAAAATAACAACCGAGAATACGCGATATGACCGACCATTCCAATTGGCACCCTTCACAGATTAATACCCACAAATGACAGACAACGTGTAAAATGTTGCGCCCGGTCGATGAAATCCACCCCCCTGCCATGAGCATAGTGTGTGAGTAAGTTAAACCCCCGCCAATCCGAAGCAGTCAAATACATTGACGGCCCTCTGCTGGTTCTAGCTGGGGCAGGCTCCGGAAAAACCAGTGTAATCACCCGTAAGATCGCCTATTTGATTGAGGAATGTGATATTCCGGCACACCGCATCGTGGCGGTCACCTTCACCAACAAAGCCTCGCGAGAAATGCGTGAGCGGGTGGGTCAATTAGTAAAAGGCAAACAAGCACGTGGTTTGACCGTATCCACCTTCCACAACCTGGGCTTGAACATCATCCGGCGCGAGCATAAACACTTAGGCCTGAAAAATGGCTTTTCCATTTTTGATGACCAAGACAGTAAAACCCTATTGGCGGAATTACTGCACAAAGATGCTGAAGTGGGTGCAGATGACATTGATTATATTCGTAACACCATCAGCAATTGGAAAAATGATTTAGTTTCTCCCAGCATTGCCATATCCCGCGCCAATGATGAAGCCGAAATGCGTGCAGCACATGTGTATTCCAATTACGACCGTATGTTACGCGCCTATAACGCGGTGGACTTTGATGATTTAATTTTATTGCCCACCTTACTGTTTCGCGACAACGAAGACGTTCTTGAGCGTTGGCGCAACCGAATCTATTACATGCTGGTGGATGAATATCAGGATACTAACTCGTCACAATATTTATTGGTACGATTGTTAGTGGGCAATCGAGCACGTTTAACCGTGGTTGGCGATGACGACCAGTCTATTTATGCCTGGCGTGGCGCCAAACCCGAAAACCTTGCTCAACTGGCACAAGATTACCCGCAATTAAAAGTCATTAAGCTGGAACAAAATTACCGTTCCTCTGGCCGCATTTTGAAATGCGCTAACCAAGTAATTGCCAACAACCCACACGTATTCGATAAAAAATTATGGAGCGAGCACGGTTACGGTGATCCATTGCGAGTAGTACGTTGCCGCAGCGAAGATCACGAAGCAGAAAAAATAGCCGGAGATATCTTAAATCAACATATGCAATACAAACGGTCCTATAAAGATTTCGCCGTATTGTATCGTGGCAATCACCAATCCCGCATGATTGAGATGAAGCTACAACATTTCCAAATCCCCTACAAATTAAGTGGCGGAACTTCGTTTTTCGCCCGAGCGGAAATTAAAGATGTCATGTCCTATCTGCGCCTGATTATTAACAGCGATGATGACAATGCATTTTTACGCATCGTAAACACACCGCGCAGAGAACTGGGGCCAACCACTTTGGAAAAACTGGGCGAGTACGCTCATGAAAGAGAACGCAGCTTATTTTCCGTATGCAAAGAAATGGGATTGGCGGAAAAACTAAAAGCCAAACAATATTCCATGCTACAGCGCTTTCACGACTGGGTAGAGGAAACCCGAGATAATATTCGGCATGGTAATACCGTGGGCGCCATTAAACAGATGTTGCGCGACATCGATTATGAAAATTGGTTAATTGAGCAATCTTCCAGCCCAAAGATGGCAGAAAAGCGTATGGAGAATGTGTGGCAGTTGGTGCAATCCATTGAACGCATACTGGAGAAAGCTGATGACCAAAGCGATGTGGAATCGGTAATCAGCAAGTTAATCTTGCTGGATATTTTAGAACAACAACAAGAAGAAGACGATTCAGATCGCGTACAGCTAATGACGCTGCACGCTTCCAAAGGATTAGAATTTCCTTATGTATTTTTAATGGGCATGGAAGAAGAGTTATTGCCTCATCGCTCCAGTATCGAAGAAGACAACATTGAAGAAGAAAGGCGTTTAATGTACGTGGGCATTACCCGCGCCAAGAAAGAGCTGACCATGACCTATACAGCCAAGCGCAAACAATATGGTGAAGAGTTTGAACCCACCCCCAGCCGTTTTTTAGATGAAATGCCACAGGATGATTTGATTTGGGAAGGTCGTGGTGAGAAAAAATCGCGGGAAGAACAGCAGGCCATTGGCAGCGCCCATATGGCGAATTTGAAAAATTTGTTTGATTAGGATTATAAAAAAAGGCCAGTATAAATACCGGCCCCTCGGAGAGAATTCCTTTCCCTAGCCCTGAATCGAAATCTTACATTTCGATTGGCAGGCTGTAGCCAACTACAAACTTAGCATTGTCATCATCACC
>JBFKSL010000165.1:0-8632 GCA_041626995.1 Ketobacter sp.
AAGCAGCTTTAGCAAATAGTGATTTCATGTTTTTTCTCCTTTAAAAACATCGAAACAGTTTTTATACGAGCACCACACACCAAAACGACGTATGCAGTCATTTAAGAGTACGTAAACTAAAAACTGGGTTCTGTAAGCTAGGATGGATTAGCGAAGCGAAATGACAATCAAACTTACTATGTACAATTAACGGAAGACAGGCAGCCCCACCCTCTATGCAATTGATAATGATTTGCATTATAATTATTAAAATTCTTGGGGCAGCCAACCTAAATGATTTCAATTGAACGGGCCACTATTCGTAGAAATGGCCACTACTTATTGAAAAATATACACTTTCGCCTTATTCCGGGGAAAATCACTGCTATTGTTGGGCCGAATGGCTCCGGCAAGAGCACCATGCTGAAGCTAATGAGTGGCGCACTGAAGCCCGATAATGGCTTTGCCCGGCTGGATGGACACCCTATTCACAGCTGGCCAAAGAAACGTCTGGCCAAGGCGCTGGCTTATCTGCCCCAATCTTCCGAGCGCCCTAATGGCATGACCGTTGAAGAAGTGGTTGCCTGCGGTCGATTTGCCCACCTAGCCCCATGGGCCAAACTCAGCTCGGCAGATCAGCAAGCGGTGGAAAAGGCCCTGCTGGACACCGAACTGCTTCATCTGGCTAAAACCAAGGTGGACAACCTGTCTGGTGGAGAAATGCAACGGGTGTGGTTAGCCACTGTTCTCGCTCAAGGCTCCGATTTATTACTGCTCGATGAACCCAGTTCGTTTCTGGACCTTTCCCATCAACTTGAACTGATGACACTCATTCATCGCTTAAACCGGGTACATCACAAAACCATTGCCTTGGTGATCCACGACTTGAATCAAGCCATTCAATGGTGTGACCAGGTGGTAGTAATGAAACAGGGTGAAATTCAGCGTTGTGGCGATATTCACAACCTGCAAGACCCAGACATTCTACAATCGGTATTCAACTTATCGGCTCGCTTTATTAGCCTGCCCGGTACAAGCAAACCGCTACTGCACGCTGATATTCTCTCCCCCGCGGGAGGCCGTTGATGCCAAGCCGTTGTTGGGCTTTCGTTGTTAGCCTGTTGTTTTTTTCCAACGCGGCTTATCCGTTTGTTACCATTAATCATGATGCTGGTGGTCACACATTTGAGAAAACGCCACAACGCATTGTGGCATTGACTTGGTCTCACACTGAAATTCTTCTCACGTTAGGCGTTACGCCAGTGGGTGTTGCCACAGTCTCCGGTTATCGAAAATGGCAATCCAACAACCCTCCTCTTCCAGATGGTGTTGTAGATGTCGGACATCGTGGCAGCCCCAGCCTGGAAGCAATCGCCCATCTAAAACCCGATTTGATATTGGGTTATAACTTCCGTCACCTGAACCAGTTTGAACGTTTAAATAGCATTGCTCCAACCATGCTATATCAGCAATACCCGTCAGCTAAAGACAAAGAATTCCGCTACTTTAATCAAATGCTGCGCATTACTCGTGACTTGGGCAAGCTTTTAAATAAAAGCCAACAAGCTGAATCCGCCATAGCAACAATGTATGCCACTCTGAATCAGGCTCAGCAGAAAATCACTGCTCAACGACTAGAAGGTGAAGCCGTTGTATTAGGAAAATTCGTCGGCATGGGGATGGGGCTGCGCGTGTTTGCGGATAACTCATTAAGTGCCGACATTGCCAATCAACTAGGCCTTAAAAATCAGTGGCATTATCCTTTGCCCGGCAGAGATTTCAGCCACATTCAATTACCGCAAATGCTAAAACTGGGTAACGCCCATTTTATTATATTTGGAGACGACTCCAATGAAACCGAAGGCATGCGCGCTTCCAGTATCTGGCCACATCTTGAGTTTGTGCAAAGCCAACGCTTTCATCGCGTCGACAATAGCTGGGGTTTCGGCGGCCCGGTGTCTGCAACCATTTTAGCGCAACGAATCAGCTCGGCTTTATTGGGGAACTAGTCGTGCTCGATAGTAGTAATATTCTATTTTACCATTACGAACTTCCTCGCACCTTATTAGCGCTTGTATGTGGCGCGTCTATGGGTTTGGCGGGCGTGCTAATTCAGCTGGTGATTCGCAATCCCTTTGCCAGCCCCGCCACACTGGGTATTAATGCCGGAGCCATGTTAGGCGTTACCATTGCCGCTGTGGGTGGCACCCAGGTTGGCATCTCTCCCATTGGTGGATTATTGGGTGGATTATGTGCCGGAATTTTAACGCTAACGCTATCAAAACGATTAGGCGACAGCCCCATTCATACAGTTTTAATCGGTATGATTGTAAATTTGGGCTTAAACGGCATTGCTGCTTTACTACTTCTGTTTAATGAAAACTCGTTGGATGGTTTATATATTTGGGGAGCGGGAAACCTTCACCTACATAACTATCTGCCGCTCACTCCACTGTCGCTGTTGTTGGCGGTGGCTATTGTTATGTGTATTCCATTCTGTCGCGCTCTGGATTTATTTTCATTAGGAGAAGGCCGCGCTGCATCCCTTGGTGTTTCAGTCAAACTTATTCAATGGTTTGCTCTGATCACTGCAACAATATTGGCCGCATCGGTGTGCAGCGTGGTGGGCATGATCAGTTTTATAGGCTTAATTGCCCCACACCTTGCTAACGGCTGCGGAGCAAAAACCAGTTGGCAAAAAGGTGTACTGAGCATTTTATGGGGAGCCGTTCTGTTATTGCTGGCAGACTGGCTAGCCCGCTGGATGGGCGGCGATAGTATTAGCGTACCCGCAGGTGCCCTCACCACGTTAATCGGCGCGCCCTGTTTAATTTACTTTTTGTTCCGCAATAAGAATTCATCTGCTACTGCGCCCAGCAAACACAATCTTAGCTTAACTGCGGTTTTTAACTTCACCCCCCAAATCATACTAAGCAGCTTATTCGTAATCGCCTTATTGGGTATTTATATTAATTCAACCTACAGCCAAACCGTGCTGGGACCTAATACAGAGATATTTGATCTACGCTGGCCTAGAATTCTTTTCGCTTTTTGCGCGGGTGTTGGTTTAGCGGGCTCCGGCTTAATCTTACAATTATTTATGCGTAACCCTTTAGCGAGCCCCGATGTAACAGGACTGACCCATTGCGGGGTTTTGAGTGTGGTTTTGGTTGGTACCATGGCAGCCGGTTTAAGCCAGTTTAATACTGTTCTTATTTCTATTTTAGGTAGCAGCATTGGTTTAGTGGCTATCTTATGGCTAAATCGCGGAGGCCACTTTTCTCCGGTGCGCTTAGCCCTAACAGGCATTGCCATCACTGCTATGGCCAGCACCATTACGCCTATGGTGTTTGCGCTTTCTGCCAATCAATCTACCGATGCTTTAATGTGGTTGTCGGGCACCACCTACACCGCTACCCCAGCTTCGGCGAGTTTTTACTTTTTCCTAAGCCTGATTTTATTAACACCCTTTGTATTCACCTGGCGCTGGCTAAACCTATTACAACTGGGTAACGAATGGGCCAGCAGTTTAGGGCTATCCATTCAACAGGCGCGCATTTTTCTTTTGGTTATTGTGTCGCTATTAAGTGGTATAGCGGTGGCCCTTGTGGGGGGCATTACCTTTATTGGTTTAATGGCACCCCATGGCGCCCGTTTACTTGGCGTTTCAGATCATAAATATTTATTACCGATTACTTTGCTATTAGGGGGAACGCTATTGATTTGGGCCGATTTTATTGCCCAACAATTAATGTTCCCTTATGAACTGCCCACAGGACTGTTAGTGTCTTTAATTGGTGGGCTGTATTTTATTGTGCTGATGAGCTTCGGCATTCGAGTTCAAAAATAGCAATACAGAACAGAGAGAGGGGTCTTCTCATTTAAGGAGACCAAAAGTGAAAGCAAAACCCTTAGCTTATGCTATTGCAGTACTTTCAACAGCAACTGCTAATTTATCCTGGGGAACAGAAAGCAATGATGCCGATGTAGACACGATGGTGGTCAGTGCCTCTCGCGTTACTGAGAGCGTAGCATCTATTCCATACAGCATTCAGGTTGTAGAAGGCGCAGACATTCAACGCCAAGCTCAACCAGGCCGAAACCTTGGGCAAATCCTGGGGCAAATTGTTCCTGGTTTAGCACCAGGTGATGATTCAGCTACCAGCAATTACCAAACCTTGCGGGGGCGAAAGGTATTGGTATTGATTGATGGTGTTGCTCAGCGCGCCAGTCGTGATGTATCGCGTCAACTAACCACAATTCCAGCGGAAAATATCGAGCGCATTGAAATTATTTCAGGCGCTACTGCTGTTTACGGTGCAGGAGCGACCGGTGGTGTGATCAACATCATTACCAAGCGAGGCTCAGACCAGGAATCCAACTTTAATACCAAATTTGGATTTACCTTTAGCCCTGAAAAAATCGATAGCGACAGCATGACCAAGTTTATTTCACAAACGGTTTCGGGGATGGCTGGCGATAATTTTGATTATTTGGTTAATTTGAATCTGGAGAAACGTGGTAATTATTACGATTCCGAAGGTAATCAGATTGCTACTGATCCCAATCAAACAAGCCGCGATAACAGTGACACGATTGATCTAATTGCTAATCTAGGCTGGCAGCTAGGCGATGATATGTCCCTCCGTATAGGCTTGGAGTATTTTAAAGAAGAGCAAGATACCGATTATGCTGCGGATTTTGGTGAGACTGATCCAACTTATGGGCTGCCGGTAGGCATCCTTGCCACAGCTGGCGCATATAATCCAACTCCCAGGGAAGGCCTGGAACTCGATGAACAACCACAAACTACACGTAAAAGTATTGCGCTCGATTTTAGTCATCAAGATTTTTGGGGGCATACTCTGCTGAGCCAACTAAGCTACAGAGACCATGACTATTATTATTATCCCTATCCTAATGCTCCGTTGTTCTTAGATTTTGACTGGTTTGGCGTGGTTAGCGCAAATCCGACGAACCAAGCGGAATTACTTGCTGCTATTGAAGCCAATCGAGTAGGCGCTTCTGGCACATTACTACAAAGCCACATGAATTCAGAAGTGACAGACTTCAAATTGGCACTAAACAAAAGCCTTAATTTAAATAGTACACTATTGGATATTACTTATGGTTTAGATTATACACACGACAACAGCAAACAACGTTCAACCGAATTCAGCTACAGCGATTGGGTTTCAAGTGGTCAAACACAATACAACGCAACCGGCAGTGTTTATGATGCAGGACCGGAATCAACCACGAATACAGGCGCACTTTTCACCCAAGCAAAATTACAACTCAATCAAAAATGGATCCTGAAAGCAGGAATTCGCTATGAAAGGGCCGAAGTGGAAGTTGAAGACACGATATCCGGGGTAGATATTAGTAATGCTGCATATTATCAGCAGGAACTGACTGATCCGTTTCTACAACTAATTGCTGCCTCACTCGCCATGACACCACAAGCATTTTTGAGCAATATTGTTAACAGCTACGCCGCTGCACTAAAGCAAACGGAAAGGCTTGGTTATTCTGATACTGCCCCATTACGTAAAGGCGGCAAAGAATTCTACTCTGAAGTGCTACTTAATGCTGGTGTTGTATATGCTATTTCGTCAGAGCAAGAAGTTTTTGCAAACTACTCGGAAGGCTTCACTGTACCTGACATGACGCGACTCTTACGATCTATTACGATACTTACAGATGGAGGCCATCAAGGCCCAATTCTAGAAAGCGCCAACATAGATGCAGTAAAAACCGATTCCTACGACATTGGATGGCGTGGCCGCTTTCAGCAGCTAACAGCTCAAGCCTCTTTATTTTATAACAAATCGGATAAAAATATTGAATTCGATTCTGTTACTGGGATTGTAGAGATACGTGACCGAGAGGAACGTTTTTGGGGTGCAGAAGCTTTGATGGATTACAATTTCAACAATGGCTTTAATGCTGGACTTACCTATTCTCGCACCTATGGTGAAACCAAAAATGACGACGGAGAATGGGAATACCTGAAGGTCGATAGAGTATCACCAGAAAAGATTACCGGTTACCTTGCGCACACGTGGGGGAAAACAGCAGATGCTCGCCTGCAATTTACACACTTAAGCGATTACAAAAAAGCAGAAGTACCGTTTGAAGGGTTCCGTACCTTTGATCTGCTAACCACGCTTTATACCGGAATTGGTGATTTTGGTTTTGCTATACGCAATCTAACCAATGCAGAGTACTACTCCCTATATAATCAGGTTAGAGATAGTGCTCCCACTTACCTGCCAGCCCAAGGCCGAACTTTCACTCTAAGCTACAATATCAACTACTAACAGTAATGCAAAAAAAGAGCGCCATATTGGGCGCTCTAATACTGATGTTAGTTCGTAAGATCTATCAACAGCGTCTACCTACTTTCTGTGCTCAAAGCTGCCATAGGAAAGGTTAAAACCTGCGGCAGCCTCAAAAGAGTAAATATTCATTCACTCAAGCACCACAACAACACGTAGGTATTGTCGGCACATGGCCAATAATCCACTCTCTTTGGCTTGGAAGCCACCATTATGAGCGATAAATCAATCGCCCTACGGTTTTAAATGCCAAAGGGCTTAGGCAATTTTTCACCAGCGAATGTAACACGGGGTCTGGCACCATATTGCGCAACATCATGAATGCTTTCGCTTCCACACCCACAGGGTAACGTAACTGGGATTTACCGTCGATACTGGCTTGATAAATAGCTTTTGCCACATCAGCACTATCCAAACCTGCTGCGCCGATACCGTCCATAACTTCAAACTGACGCGCGCTATATTCTTCGTAGGCTTTCTCACCTGTGGCATTGGTACGGTCCGCCGAACGACCAAAGAAATTGGTATTCACAGCACCGGGCTCAATCAATTTCACTTTAATATTGAACTCTGATAATTCGTACACCAGACCTTCAGTAAAACCTTCCACAGCAAATTTACTGGCGTTATAAACACTATACAACGGTAGTGGAATCCGGCCGACCATGCTGCTTACATTAACAATTGCGCCCTGCTTACGTTCACGAAAATGAGGCAATACTGCGCGACAAACTTCCATAAGCCCTGTAACGTTAGTATCAAACTGACGTTGTATTTGTTCGGCACTTAATGTTTCAAAAGCACCCATTAAGGCATAACCGGCGTTATTTACCAGCACATCAATACTGCCAAATGTTTGCAATGTTCTATCAACTGCCTGCTGAATACTGTCTTTGTCGTTCACATCCAGACGAGGGCAAATTAATTTTCCCGATTCCTGCCATGGGCTATCTTCTGGATTTCGCATGGTGGCAGAGACATTCCAACCTTGCTCTAAAAATAATTCCACCGTAGATTGACCAATACCGGATGAACAACCGGTGATTAAAACGGTTATATTGCGACTACACATACTACTTCCTCTGATTAAACTCGTTTTAGATCCACTGGCAGCCCATCTTTGGGAATGGGCAAGGTGGTGAAATTAATGGGCATGGTGTAATTCTCAGGAACACTCCACTGATATTGCTGCAACACCTGATGCAAAATTGCTTTTACTTGCATTTCAGCAAAGTGCAGACCAATACATTTGTGGGCCCCACCACCAAATGGGACATACTGATAAGGGTGACGTTTATGCTCAGCCCTTTCAGCACTAAAACGTTCAGGATCAAATTTCTCTGGCTGCGTCCACCATTCCTTCATGTGATGAGTAACATAAGGGCTGGTGATAATAAAAGTGCCCGCAGGAATGGTTACGCCATTAAACTCTACATCTTTTACAGCACGACGGGGAATACCGTGTACGGGTGCAACAAGACGCAAAGATTCTTTCATCACCAAATCGGTTTTTGCCATCGCCCCCAGATCTTCATGATCAAGGAAGTGCTTTTGCATCGAAAAGGATTCTTCTCTTAATCGCTGCTGCCAATCTGGATTTTTGGCAAGATTATAGAAAACGGAACACAGTGTGATGGTGGAGGTGTCATGGGCCGCCATCATCAAGAAGATCATATGATTAACCACATCAGCATCGCTGAAGCGTGTACCGCTTTCATCTTCAGCCAGACACAAACGGCTAAACAAATCATCACCAGGGTTTCGGCGTCGCTCTGGAATTTTTGCCAAAAAGAAATTTTCCAATTGCTTTCGAGCTTTTAATCCACGCTGCCAACGGCCACCAGGAACAGGATAGCGTATCAGCGCGGTGCCCGCCAATACACAATCTACAAAGGCCTTATTGATCTTATCGGCCTCTCTGCCCAGCTTTTCCCCCATAAATACGTCAGTAGCAATATCCAGTGTTAGCTGCTTGATGCTGCTGAGCACGGGAAAGCCGTTTCCGGTTTGCCAACGATTAATGCCTTTCTCAATTGCGGGGTTCATGCGCTCGAGATATTTGGTTAATGCGCTTTTTTTAAATGCCGCCTGCATAATACCGCGATGGAATCGATGTTCTTCGAAATCCAGCAGCATGATGCCTCGTTCAAAAAAGGGGCCAATAAAAAAGTCCCAGCCTTTGCTGTTTGAGAAAGCCTGGTTGCGATCCAGCAATACCATTTTATTTGCTTCTGGCCCAACCAGAACGGCAGCAGTCATACCAAACGCTTCCAACCAAAAGGTTGAGCCAAATTTTTCTTCATATTGCAGGG
>JBFKSL010000166.1:0-8608 GCA_041626995.1 Ketobacter sp.
GAGTGGTACCCATCAATCCAGAAGGTGCTGATTTTGAGGGTTCTGGCAAACTCCCCATTACCCTGGTGTTTGACACCACGCCTGACATGAAAATCGAGCAAGAAGAAATCTTTGGCCCATTGTTGATTGTTAAACCTTACGACATGCTGGAGGAAGCGGTGCAATACATTAACGACCGCCCTCGTCCATTGGCATTGTATTATTTCGACTACGATCATGGCCGTGTGGAATATGTGTTGAACAACACTCATTCCGGTGGTGTTACTGTAAACGACACCTTAACCCATGTTGTTGTGGAAGATATTCCTTTCGGCGGCATTGGGCCATCGGGCATGGGCCAATATCATGGTCCCGAAGGCTTCAAAACCTTTAGTAAAGCCAAAGGCATCGTGATAAAGAGCAAAATAAATGCAACGAAATTCCTATATCCACCATGGAACCGTCGCATTCACAAAATGTTGCTAAACACCATGCTAAAAAAGAAAGATTAATTCATACTAAAATAAGCCCATGACAACGGAATGCCAAGGGATACCACCTTGGCATTTTATTTTTTAACACTATAAAAATAACAAAGAAAACCCAGGAATCATTTATGCACCAAACCCAACCACCTTCACTGGATCGACGACAATTTTTAAAAGTTGGCGTACTCGGTTCCAGTTTATTAGCTGGCGGCGGCCTGATTGGCTCTCTGCAAGGTTGCAGTAGTCATCAAGCTGAGTCTGCCGACAAAACCCAAACCCTTAGCTTTCAATTTTTACGGGAAAAAGATGCCATTATTCTAGCGGCGCTTTCCCCTGTGGTTTTAAAAGGCAACTTCCCAGAACAGTCAGAACAACGCAAAAAAGCGCTAGACCAATTGCTGTTGGATATTGACGCCTTTCTTGCCAACACATCTGAGTTTGCACACGGTCAAGTACATCAACTTTTTGACATTCTCTATTTTTCCCTTACCCGCATTACCTTAGCTGGCCTTTGGTCCAGTTGGGAAGAAGCCAGCGAAAAAGAACTACTGGCATTTTTGGATGGCTGGCGCGACAGCCGTTTCAATACTTTCCGACAAGGCTACATTCTGCTTACCCAGTTACCTACGTTGGCGTTTTATTACCAACCCGATAATTGGACAGAAGACATGTACCCCGGCCCACCACAACATATTCCCAGCTAAGTGAGTAATGCATCATGAGCAATAAAACGGTTGTTAAAGATATTCCAGATATTTTCCGGCAAGGAATTGAAAGTGGCTGGGTAACCTATAACGGCGCAACACTGGATAAAGAATTAAACCTTGAATGTGACGTGTTAGTGATTGGAACCGGCGCGGGTGGCGGTACTGCTGCGGAGATTTTTTCGCAACAAGGTTTGAAAGTCATCATGCTAGAAGAAGGGCCTCTGCAAACCTCCAACGATTTTGATATGCAGGAGAAAAAAGCCTATTCCAATTTATACCAGGAAGGCTTAACACGTGGTACCGCCGATGGCGCCTTTACCATCATGCAAGGCCGTACAGTGGGTGGCTCCACCACGGTTAACTGGACATCCAGCTTTCGCACACCCGATCAAACCTTACAACACTGGACCGATGTTCACGGTTTAAATGGCTTCAGCAAAGAAGAAATGGCGCCTTGGTTTGAAAAAATGGAAAAGCGCTTGAACATCAGCAAGTGGGAAATGGTACCCAACGCCAATAACAGTGTGCTTTCCAAAGGTTGCGAAAAGTTAGGTTATGACTGGAAAATCATTCCACGTAACGTGAAAAACTGTTGGAACCTGGGTTACTGTGGCACCGGCTGCCCCACCAATGCAAAGCAAAGCATGCTGGTCACCACCATTCCAGCTGCGTTACAAAATGGCGCCGAACTGCTTTATCGGGCTCGCGCTGACAAGCTGATCATTGAAGGCGATCAAGTCAAAGGCGTGGCTGGTTATGGTTTAAAAGATAACGGCATCACCCCCACCCAAGCATTCAGGGTAAGAGCCAAGCACACCATCATGGCCTGCGGTGGTATTAACGGCCCCGGTTTGCTCTTGCGATCGCAAGCGCCAGATCCACACAAACGTATCGGCAAACGAACCTTTCTGCATCCGGTACCTGGAACACTGGCGGATTTTGACGAGCGTATTGAAGGTTTCTATGGTGCACCACAATCCATTTACTCTGATGAATTCCAATGGCAAAACGTGGCCGACGGCCCCGCCGGGTTTAAATTGGAAGTACCGCCCATGCATCCAGGTTTTGTCGCCTCCATCGGCATGGGTCACGGTGAAATGCATTCCAACCAAATGAATCGTCTTGCACACCTCAATATGATGATCGCCCTGATTCGTGATGGCTTTTCTGAACAAAGCCAAGGTGGCAGCGTGTTCTTACGTGATGACGGCATGCCCGGTACCGATTACCCCATTAACGACTATCTGGTAGATGCGGTGAAACGATCTTGGAAAGTGATGGCCGAAATTCAGTTTGCTGCGGGAGCGAAGAAAGTACGCCTTATTCACAGCCAGATGGATTTTGTTTCCTCCATGAATGAGATTAACGATGCCATCGCCAACGCGGATACCAGCGTCAACAAGATGCGAATCGGCAGCGCCCATGTTATGGGTGGCTGCGCCATGGGTGAAGACCCCGCATCATCAGTGGTAAACAGTGACGGTAAGTTCCACCACCTGGATGGCCTGCACATTATGGATGGCTCCACTTTCCCCACCAGTATTGGTGCCAATCCGCAGCTTTCCATCTACGGTATGGTAGCCAAACAAGCCACCAAACTGGCCCAAAGCCTGAAGGCCTAAAGCTGAGCATCCCGGCAGTTTCTGCACATGCCGGGATGCTCAATCAGTGGTATGATTATGCGCTCTTTGATGATATAGCAGCGCTTCATGAGCCAGTACCAAATCACACCCCAACATTATTACCATCCCCGCTATTGGCCCCTATGGTTTTTATTCGGCTTAGGCTGGAGCGTGGCGCACCTGCCCTATTCCCTGCAACTGCAACTCGGCAAAGGCCTAGGAAAGTTGGCACAATGGTTTGGCAAAACTCGCCGCCACGCCGCCGAGCGCAACCTGGAAGTGTGCTTCCCCAATCTCTCAAAAGACGAACAGAAGCAGATGCTGAATGAAAACTTTAAAGAGCTAGGCATCGGCTTTATGGAACTTAGCCTGGCCTATTGGGGTTCAAAAAAGAAAGTCGATTCCCTGTGCCACATTAGCGGCCTGGAACACTTAAAAGCGGTTCAAGAACAAGGCCAGGGCGCGATTATCATTGCCGCCCACATGATCAGCCTGGAGCTGTGTTTACGCATGTTTTCGGAACGGGTGCATTGTGCCGCCATGTACAAACCAGCTCACAACGAGTTTTTTGAAATCTACAGCCACCTGAAACGAGCCCGCTATACCAAGCCGATTCCCAACAAAAACATGCGCCCTTATTTACAGTGGTTACGCAAAGGCGGTGCTGCTTTTTATCTACCCGACCAGCACTACGGCGACAGAAACAGTGTGTTTGCACCTTTTTTTGGCGTTAAAACAATGACCGTATCGAAAACACCAGAATTTATCAAGATCACTAATGCTCGAGTATTACCGGTTATCTTTGGCCGTGAAAAAGATGGTTACCATATTGAATTGCAACCACCCATTGATTATCCCAGTGGTGACGTAGTACAGGATGCCACCACACTTAATCAGTGGATGGAGAAAAACATTTTAAAATATCCGACACAATACCTATGGCAGCATCGGCGTTTTAAATCACGCCCTGAAGGTGAGCCATCCATATACAAAACAAAGAAAAAGAAGAAAAGATAAACACAAGTATTATGCTGCAATTCTTCGATCAATGGTTAAATCATGCGGCAGTAGCCGTTATCTATCGCCAAGGTTACAACGGCACAGAACTGTTTTTTATTCAGCGCGCAAAAAAAGAAGGAGACCCCTGGTCAGGCGATATGGCTTTCCCTGGTGGCCGCCAACAACAAGAAGATGCTAACTTACAACACACCGCCATACGTGAAACCTGGGAAGAAACCGGTTTGGATTTATTTAAACAGGGCAGATATAGAACCCAACTCGGTCGACAAATTACCCGCAGCCATCATAACAATACCCCCATGATCATTACCCCATTTTTGTTCCAATGGCAGGGCAAAGATAATTGGAGCTTAAATCATGAGGCCGACGACGCCGTTTGGATTCCGCTGGAATTTTTCAATGAAAGACAGCAAAGGGAAAGCTTGGTGTGGAAGCAGGGCAAACTATCATTAAAGCTACCCTGCTATCATTATGAAGATAAAACGGTATGGGGTTTAACCCTGCGCATGGTGGATAACATTCGCTTAAAACATGAATTATTTAATTAAGCTCTTCCACTGGATTGGCTTGCAGTAAAAACTCCGTAATTTTGTTTGCTGTTAGCGGCCTGCTGATCAAAAAGCCTTGAATGCATCTGCACTCCAATTGTTTCAAAGCCTCTAATTGCTCGCGAGTTTCCACTCCTTCCGCCATAACATTTTTATTAAGTGACCTTGCCAAATCAATAATGGTTCTAATGATTTCTTCACTGCCTTTCACCGTGCCAATACCAGACACAAAGCTTTGATCAATCTTAATTAAATCGAATGGTAATTGATGCAAATAACTTAGCGAAGAATAACCCGTACCAAAATCATCAATAGCAATAGCTACGCCCATATCGCGTAGTAAACCCAGCTTCTTAACGGCTTCATGGGCATCATTAATTAAAATGGACTCTGTAATCTCTAATTCAAGATCACTGTATTCCAAATTAAAATCATTCAGAGCGCTTTGTACCAAATCCACAAAATCGCTACGCGCCAACTGCACTGCAGATACATTTACCGATACCCGGCTCACATCTACCTGTTCGATACGCCAGCTAGCCATTTGCTGGCAGGCTTGGCGAATCACCCATTCACCCACGTCCAAAATCAAACCGGTATCTTCTGCCACACGAATAAAATCTTCTGGTAACAACAAGCCCATTTCGGGGTTACGCAGGCGAACCAAAGCTTCCACACTAAACCGATTATCGTCCATGCTCCACTGGGGTTGGTAATGCAGCTCAACCTTGGCTTGATCCAATGCTTCCCGCAAACGACGCTCGGCATTCACCCGACGCTGTGCGGCTCGGTTCATCTCTTCTTCAAAATAGCGGTAGCGACCACCACCCTCTTGCTTAACCCTATGCATAGCGGTATCGGCTTTACGCAGCAACGATTCTACATCCATACCATCACTTGGGAACGCGGCTATGCCAATGCTGCAATTCATAAAGTACTTCTTGCCATCCACGTTATAGGGTGAAGACAACATGGTAAGAATCTTTTCTGCCACCCGCGTGGCGCGCATGGGTGAATTGATATTATTAAGAATAACGATAAACTCATCACCACCTTGCCGCGCCACCGTATCTTCTACCGTTACGCACACTTTTAATCGCTCAGCGGTTTTAACCAGCATTTGATCACCAATGCCATAACCTTCTGTGTCGTTTATGTTTTGGAACTTATCCAAGTCCACAAACAACACAGCACCGGCGGTTTCTGAGTTAGAAGCATGCTTAAGGGATTGCTCCAGACGGTCTTTCATCAACTGCCGGTTAGGTAATTGCGTTAGCACATCAAAATGCGTTTGCAGATACAGTTGTTTTTCTCGCCTAACCGCCGTTATCGCCACCGCCAAACGATCAGCAAAATCATGCAACAAACTTCGATCATGTTCTGGCAACTTGTAAGAGCGCTTCCAGGCCAACGCCAACACTCCGCGATTTTTATTGGCCACGGTAATAGGGAATAAATAAGTATTGCCACCCAACAGCTCTTTTTCTTCCGGCCACAACCAATCCAGATATTGAGCGTCACTCAGGGTAGCTCTATGCACCGGAGCAACCGCTGACAACCAATGGTCTTCCTGCTCATCCAGCAATTGTGTCACCATTGGCTGAATACCGCGCTCACAACAATAGCTAAACAAAAATATTTCATCGGGCTTATCGGGATTGCGAATACCAATGGCAGCAGCATCGCTACTCACCAACACTTTCATGGTATGCAGCGCAGATTGCGCCACTTGGTCAAGATCAGGCACATTCAGTATCAACTGATCGATATTAGATAGCCCGGTAAGCAAACTGAACTGTTTGCCCAATTGATCCGCCATTTGATTAAACGATTGCGCCAGCTCAGTAAATTCATCGTTACTTTTTACATCGATCTGAACATCGAATTTCTTTTCAGCAATGGCTTTGGTGCCTGCGATTAATATTTTAAACGGATTCAATATGCGTTTGATTTGTAGCGCACTGATAACCGCTGCCAGAGCGATGGCCACCGCCACTAACATGGAAAATATTTTTTGCAGAACACCCAAAGTAGCGAAAATATCTTTGCGGGATTTGCTTACCCAAAGCTTCAAACCTGGTGCACCAAACAATTGATCAATAAAAATAGTGCGCACCTGAGCAACGTAAGCAGCATCACCGCGCTGCCACTCCAACGAAAAGTTAGCACGTTGCCCATGCTCACGCATAACTTCACTAAACTGCTGTCCCATTAAAAGCTTGTTGTGACTACAGAATAAACGCTCGTCATAACTGCCAAACACACAGTACTGAATACGCGGGTGCCGCATATCCTCATCACCTAACAATTCGGCAATGGGCAATTCCAACACTCGAATGGATGCCGCGCTCCCAGCCAGCTGCTGCAACAGCAACACCGTTCCCTGCGGTTGGCTGAGCAGGCTCACCATGCCGGTTCTCACCCGCTCTGCCAGCGCACGCTTTTCTGCTACTGACAGATGCTGCATAAAAGGCTCAACATCCTGCCAGCTCAACTGGCGAACGCGCTCATCAGATACACCATTAACAAATTTGGCCTGGGCTACCTGCAAGCTCTCATACAACAGAGTGCTGTAGAAACGTGCCTCATTGTGCAATTCGCGCTGACTTTGGTAATAGAGATAGTTGCCCACGTAGTTATAGGAGAACGAGGCAAACAGCAGCATAGGAACAAATGCCACTAAAAACAGAAGCAGAAAGAACTTGCGCCCCAATTTACTGCGCAGATTGCTGGCTGATAAAAACATACTGCCGATCAAGGCCTTAACAAAAAAAGGTTCAGGTAATGTGAGAATAGCATACCGCCAGACACGGTTCTGTGGCCATGTCGAAAACTTTAACAATCGCCGAATAGCAAAACTCAGCAATAATACGACTAAGTTGAACAGCAACCTGGCATTGTAAACATTTTCCTGTCGAAACATTTAACACCAAGCTTAAGGGGCCTATTCAACTTAGGCTTAAGCTGTTGAATAATAAGCACTTTACAATATGGTGCAGATCTTGCTTACCTAGCTCGCCGATGATCAAGGAAGTTTCATTCTTGGAGTAGTACCATGAAATTGTTTTTTGTTATTGTATGCGCGTTGGTTTGCACGCCTGCTTTTGCTAATAGCCAGGACGTTAGCGCCAACTTTGCTGAAAATTACGCCATTTTAGGCCTATTACTGATGGGCTTGGTCAGCCTGGTTGTGGCTCGTCGTAAAACCGAATCGCCAGAATCTTGAGCTTAAATTTGGCTTACGTTACCCTTCGCCCTTCACTCACTGAGCGCCAAGGTTAACGTAAGCCATGCCATCCCATACTCGCGTAGTTTATCCCGGAACTTTTGACCCCATCACTAATGGCCATCTGGATTTGGTAGAACGTGCCTCACGCATGTTTGATGAGGTGGTTGTAGGCATTGCCGCCAGCGAAAAGAAAAACCCATTATTTACCCTGCAAGAACGTATCGAACTGGCTAGCGAAGTGGTTGCTCACCTACCCAACGTAGAAGTACAGGGTTTCGATAAGCTATTGATTTTCTTTTGCCAAGAGCAAAAAGCCAACGTGCTCTTGCGGGGCCTGCGCGCCGTGTCTGACTTTGAATACGAATTTCAGCTCGCCAATATGAACCGTGCTCTGGACAACAAGATTGAAACCGCCTTCTTGACCCCATCTGAGCACCTTTCCTTTATCAGCTCTTCTTTGGTGCGAGAGATATCCGCAATGGGGGGTGATGTAAGCCCATTTGTACCTGAGCCAGTGCTGACTGCATTACAGAAAAAGCACGCTTAATCCTCACAGAGTTTAGGTGGAAAGCAGGCTCCGTTCGCATTAAGATTGCTGGCCCAGCAACTGTATTCGATCCAACGCCTGTACCAGAGTAGTGAACCATGGCCCTTATTATTACCGATGACTGCATTAACTGTGACGTGTGTGAGCCTGAGTGCCCCAATGGCGCCATTTCACAAGGGGATGAGATATACATCATCGACCCCACTAAATGCACCGAGTGCGTGGGCCATTACGACGAGCCCCAGTGCCAGCAGGTGTGCCCGGTAGATTGCATTCCTCTCGACCCCGACAATGTTGAGTCAGAAGAGGACTTAATGGAAAAATACAAACGCCTGCAGGCGGAAGGGTAGTGAAAAAGGCCTATGGGCCTTTTTTTGTGCCTGTTCAAAAATTACAACCTCAAGGATTCCCGTTATGGCTTTAAGACTGATCGCTTCATTTGCCATTTTTCTATCGTTAATGGCGAGC
>JBFKSL010000167.1:0-8566 GCA_041626995.1 Ketobacter sp.
AGCCTGTGCAATTAAATTTTCAAGGCTTTGTTCTGTTGTTGGTATTATGCTGGTTGCTCCCACACTTATGGTTACAGGAACAACGTTTCCTTCAACCATAAACTCCATTGCCTCAACTCGCGTGCGAATTCTTTCTGCAACCGTTAATGCACCTTTTAGGCTTGTTTCCGGTAGTAACACGCAAAATTCTTCGCCACCATAACGTGCCGAGCGGTCACTGGCCCAGCGCAACCCTTTTTTCACACACAGGGCTACGGCTTTTAAGCACTCATCACCTACCAAGTGTCCATAGTTGTCATTAAAACTCTTAAAGTGGTCGATATCCAATAGCAGCAATGCAATAGCGTGTTGATAATGAGTGCAACGTGAAAACTCCTCTTTAAGTACACGATCCAAATAGCGCCGATTTTTCAGGCCGGTCAGCTGATCGGTATCGCTTAGTGCTTCGAGCTTTCTATTTAGCCGTTCTAATTCTTTGGTGCGTTCCTGTACGCGCAATTCTAACGTTTCTGTGGCCTGTTTTTGAATTTCCAGAGACTGTTCTCTTGCGTGTCGTAAATCCCTTTCAGCCAGTAGCGCTTCTTCCTGTGCTGAGAAGCGCATCATTCGTTCTTTGTTGATTCTGTCGGCCAATGCAAATGACAGCAGGATGGCTTCAAGTGCCGAGCCAATTTGCGTGGCATACTCAGTAAACAGGTTTTGCGGAAGAATGGTGTACTTGTTTAACGAAAGGGTGATTCCTCCTAACAAAAACACCGACCAGGCCACTGCATAATATCTCGCGGAAATTTCGCCACTGTTCCAGCGGTAGTAGCCCATAAAAAGACAATAGGCGCAGGCCAGCGTGGCTAGTGGAATAATAATTCGAATACCGGTGTTATAGGTGATGAAAAAAGATAACCCGGCAGTAAGAAAAGAACTGAATAAAAACAATTGAGCGATGCTTTTTATCAGTATGTGCTGTTGGCTAAGTTTGAGAAATTCCCAAGTGAATAAAATGCCAAAAAATACGACTCCGGAAAGCGATACAATAATGGCCTGATCGTTCCAGTGGGTTGCATGTGGCCAGAGATGCTGGAATGAAAAGCCTGTTAAGCTGGATAAAAACAAAGGGGTACAGCAAATAAACATCACGTAGTATAAATAGCTGCGCTCACCTATAGCCAGAAAAATAAATAAATTGTATATCGCCATAACCACCATGATGCCGAAATAAAGCCCATGGATCATGTTTTGAGTTTGGTGGTGGTAAAAAAACTCTTCCTGACTCCATAAGGTTGTCGGCACCTGAATGGCGCTGGCGCTTTGAACCGAAATAAACACATCCATTTTTTCGAGAGGCTGAAATTCCAAGGGGATGACAAAGCTTCGATGTCGAATAGGTCTTTTGTCAAAGGGCAGTTTATCCCCAAGGTTGAACTCGGTTATGCCTGCATTGCTTACTGCATAAACATTGACATAATCCAAAACCGGATAGCTGATTTCCAATAAGCGTGAAAGGTTTGCCTTGTGTTGGTGACGGAAAGAAATTTTCAGCCACCAAGTGGAAGTACTGTAGCTTCGATTAAAAGTCTGTTTCTGGTTACGTTGCCATTTGCCTTCTTCTAGCTGTATTACATCGCTTAGGTTAAGGCCTTGGGTTGGCTCTTCAAAATAATAGATAAAGTGATTCAGGCTTTGCCGCTGAATATCCTGATTGAGCTGTAAACTTTCGGCCCAACCTGGCTGGCACAACAATAATAGAAAAACGACTGCTGTTCTCATTTAGTTAGGCAACATACTGAAATTGAATAGGTATCTCCTTAGTCTAGATCATGCAGGTTATATTTACCCTAGGACTCGTGGGTCAGGGGTTTTGTAACTAAGTTGCCTAAATTGTTTCTACATGTTCGAAATGGCTAACAACCGGTGAACATCTATTGTTCTTTACTGGCAGTGGCGTATTCTGAACCCAAGTCCATACCTAAATAAGAAAAACAAGAAGTTGAGGTATCTCCTATGAAGTTGTTCTCATTGTGTTTCCTGTTTTTGGCAATTGGCTTTGTACTGCTGCGAGGCTCGTACCATGTCATTGCTTTACCGTTTAAATCCGCTGATTGCGAGGCGGATTAGCCCTCAAGCCCCGCTTTACGGGGCTTTTTTAATTCATCTATATGCACGCGAAGTGGCACAAAGGAAACATAGCGCAGCAACCAGCTGGAAAGCCCGATCACTGCCACAAGAATTAATAAGGTCTGCCAGCCGGTGTCCGGCTTAAGCCCACTTACCTCCACCAAAGCCAGCAACAGCAAATGCAGTATGTATAGATTCAGTGCTTGGGTGCCCAACCAATTAACATAACCAATCAGTGGATGCCGAATTTTCTTAAATGTGTTCAGGCTGATGAGAGTGCCTAATAGTAGTAGGGGAAGTACTCTAAGGGCAAATACCCAGGAATGATTCCAGTAACGCACCATTGTTGTTTTGGCCTGACCATCGTAAAGTCCAAATAGGTCCTGAATGGAAAACCACACGGCAGCCACTCGGTCTGCTGAGTAATAGGTAATGGCGCTGGCTGGGTGTGTTACCCAGGGGTGGGATGTCAGCAAGGCGAAGATGGAAAGCACCGCGCTTGCTCCCAGTAATAGCCATAAACCGTTGGACTGCCAGCGTTGCCACACCAAACCAACAAGTGAGCCAAGATACGCCATAGCGATTAGTGGCACCATGCCACCGGCACCGGCATTCAACCCCACAATATCCAGCTTTTCCTGTTCTAAAATGAACGCGGTGGTTAACGTGCCCATGGTCAATAGGCCTAATACCATGACAGGCCTAACTGTGCACAGGGCAATGCCTGCACTCAATATACCCACAGCAATAATGCCCAGTACACCAGAAGATGCCAATAGATCCGGCAGTTGCGCGCCTTGATCCGCCAGATAAAAAATCACTGAGATGCCGTACAGTACAGCCATTTTACTGCTTAGCCGTTTAAGCCATTGCCTTTTCGTTTGTTTGGATGACACTAAAGACAGCACCAAACTAAAACCGGCAATAAATAAAAACATGGCGGAAATGATGGGCTCGATAATCAGCATTAACACCAGCGGCCAATCAAAAAAGCCTGCCAGGGAAGGGGTGGTGTGTAATGCGTTCATATTGGTTTGCAGTCGGGCACCGTGGGCCAAAATCATCATTAAAACTGCAATGGCACGAAATATATTTAAGCCGTAATAAGTATTTTTTTGTGATTTCATGGTTGCCAACTTCGTTCGTGGCTATTGTTCTGGGCTATGTTTAGAATGGAGATTATAACCACGACGCACGTGTAAATTCCTATAATTACCACCAAAATTACAACCAATTTATGCCCATTGCCGAATCAGAAAGCTTAATTGCCCGCTATTTAGATGCCTGCTGGTTAGAGAAGGGCCTAAGCGACAATTCGCTGGAATCCTATCGTCGCGATCTTGCTGCTTATGCTCAATGGCTAAGCCAGCAAAAGCGACAAAGCTTGCTGGAAGCGGGCGAGCAGGCTTTAAATGAATACCTGGCCCATCGCTATAAGCTGAATTACAGCGCTCGCTCCACTGCGCGTTTTTTGTCTGCGGTGCGAGGTTTTTACCAATACGGAATGCGTGAACAACTTATGGAGCATGATCCTACGCAGCTTGTAGAAATGCCCAAGTTAGGCAGCCCGTTACCTAAAACCTTGAGTGAAACTGATGTGGAAGCCCTGCTGGCAGCACCCGATCTGGACGATCCCATTGGCTTGCGCGATAAGGCCATGTTGGAGATTCTCTACGCCTGCGGTTTGAGGGTGAGTGAACTGGTGGCGTTGGTTACCTACGACCTTAACCTTCGTCAGGGGGTGGTGCGGCTGATGGGTAAGGGCAGTAAGGAGCGATTGGTGCCTATGGGGGAGGAATCCATCCACTGGCTGCTGAAATACCATAAAGAAGCACGACCATTATTGCTGAAGAATCCCGACAGCGATGTGTTGTTCCCCAGTAATCGTGGCGGCCATATGACACGGCAAACATTTTGGCATCGAATTAAGCATTATGTGGTGGTGGCCGGTATTCAGGCTAATGTTTCGCCTCATACACTTCGGCATGCATTTGCTACACACCTATTAAATCATGGGGCTGATTTGCGCGTAGTTCAGCTGCTTTTGGGCCACAGTGACCTTTCCACCACGCAAATTTACACTCATGTGGCCAAGCATCGTCTGCAACAGCTGCATCAGCAACATCATCCGCGAGGATAAAACAATCTTCCCTGGAACTTGTGGGCCAAGTTCGGTCTAATATCACTATAGCGACGTTGCAGAGAGTTCATTCATGTTTTTATCAATCCGCAAAGGAATCATGGCGCTACTGATTGCCATGTTATTGCCTTCTTATCTAGTGGCGGCAGAAGCCAATCCCAAAAACGCCATCGCCGAGCAATTCAAAAAGTCTTTCCCGCAGATTGAATTGAAACAAGTGGAGCAAACCGCAGTAAAGGGTATTTATCAGGTGGTGACCACAAGTGGGGAATTGATCTATGCCACGGCGGATGGCAAACACCTTTTCACAGGAGATATGCTGCGTTTAGAACCCGTTGGCACGGTGAATGTCAGTGAACAATGGCGCAGCTCCCGGCGGGTGGAATCCCTTAAGTCCCTGAAGGATAAAGATTTGGTGGTTTACCCGGCAAAAGGTGAAGAGAAGGGCGAAGTGCTGGTTTTCACTGACACCAGTTGTGGTTACTGTCGTAAATTCCACACAGAAATTCCGGCCATTAATGAGAAGGGTATCACCGTAAAGTACGTGGCTTGGCCTCGATATGGCTTACAGTCTCCCGCTGGGCAAACCATGGTGAACATCTGGTGTTCTGAAGATAGAGAAAGTGCCATGACTGCTGCAAAGTCTAATCAGGCGGTGTCTGCACCAGCAGGCAAAATGTGCGACCAGAATGTATTGCAAGATCAAATCAACTTAGGCCAGCAAATTGGTGTGCGTGGTACGCCAGCTGTGTTTACGCCCAGTGGACGTCAGTTGGGCGGTTATGTAAAAGCCGGTCAGTTGGCTCAACAGTTAGGCGTGCAATAACCGAAACTTTTCCTACATCCCTGCCGGTAATCCTCCGGTAGGGAAATCTTCTTCCCCACGTTGACGACTCCCTAACACCTCAGTATGGTTCACCTCTTTGAGAGAGAGGGGAAGTTGGTGTTTGCTTACCAAACTAATCCCCAGTTTCTGAGTGCTTTCAGGGGCGGAACCGTTATAATATGGCCCGCTTACAAGAAGGGCAGAAACAGTCCATACCATAATTAAAACGAGGTGAGTTAGTTGAAACCGGTTAATGTTGGCATCGTGGGGCTTGGCACCGTGGGAAGTGGCACTTTTAATGTTTTGGGCCGCAATTCAGATGATATAGCACGTCGTGCGGGCCGAGAAATCGTTGTTACCCATGTGGGTGCGCGCCGGGATAATCCTGCGGCAGACACCACTGGGGTGAAAATTTCCCGCGACATTATGGATGTGGTAGCTGATCCCGATATTGATATTCTGGTGGAACTGATTGGTGGCACCACCCTGGCCCATGAGTTGGTGATGAAAGCCATCGAAAATGGCAAACACGTTGTCACTGCGAACAAAGCTCTGATTGCTGAGCATGGTAACGAGATTTTTACCGCTGCACAGGAAAAAGGCGTTAACGTGGCCTTCGAAGCGGCTGTAGCGGGCGGTATTCCCATTATTAAAGCTATTCGTGAAGGGCTTTCTGCAAACCGAATTTCCTGGGTGGCGGGTATCATCAATGGCACCGGCAACTTTATTCTTACCGAAATGGCGGAAAAAGGTCGCGATTTCGATGATGTGCTGAAAGAAGCACAGGCCCTGGGGTATGCGGAAGCCGACCCAACCTTCGATGTGGAAGGCATTGATGCGGCTCATAAACTCACCATTTTGGCATCCATCGCATTCGGTATTCCACTTCAGTTCGAAAAGGTCTACACCGAAGGCATTAGCAAGATTACTCGTGAAGATGTCTCCTTCGCAGAAGAGCTGGGCTATCGCATCAAACACCTTGGTGTTACTCGCCAAACCGAGAGCGGTGTCGAGCTGCGTGTACATCCTACTCTGATTCCTGAAGAGCGCTTGATTGCCAATGTTAATGGCGTTATGAACGCAGTAATGGCGCAGAGCGACGCCGTAGGGCCAACGCTTTATTACGGCCCTGGTGCTGGCTCTGAACCTACCGCTTCTGCTGTGGTTGCTGATATCGTGGACGTGGCCCGAGCCCTTACCACCGATCCAAACAACCGTGTGCCTCATTTGGCGTTTCAGGCTGATAGCCTTAGCGATCTGCCCATTTTGCCCATTAGCGAAGTGGAAACCGGTTACTATCTGCGTATGCATGTAAAAGATCAGCCCGGAGTGATGGCCAAGATCGCCAGCGCTTTAAGTGAGGCGGATATTAATATTGAATCCATCCTTCAAAAGGATCAGCAGGATGAATCCAGTCCGGTGCCTTTGATTTTGGTGGTGCGCAAAGTGGTGGAAAATAAAATGAACGCCGCTTTAGATAAAATTCGCGCGTTGGACGTGTTAGTAGACGATGTGGTGCGTATTCGTCTGGAAACACTAGATAGTTAACCGCAACAAATAAACAAAGTTAAACAATTGGAACAGTATCATGCCAAGTAAACGTTATACCGGATTGATTGATAATTACCGCGATCACCTGCCCGTACACGATGACACCCGTCTAATCAGCTTGGGCGAAGGCCAAACCCCTTTGATCCGTTTGAATAACATTCCCAGCATCATTGGCAAAGACGTTGATATCTACGTCAAGTACGAAGGTTTGAATCCCACCGGTTCGTTTAAAGATCGTGGCATGACCATGGCTGTAACCAAAGCGGTGGAAGAGGGCAGTAAAGCCATCATCTGTGCATCCACTGGTAACACATCTGCTGCGGCAGCAGCCTATGCGGCGCGTGCCGGTATCAAAGCCTTTGTTCTGATACCCGAAGGCAAAATCGCCATGGGTAAACTGGCACAGGCAATGATGTATGGCGCCATTACGCTACAAATTCGCGGTAACTTCGATGAAGGTATGCAATTGGTAAAAGAAGTGGCAGAAGAAGCGCCTGTTACCATCGTTAACTCCATCAACCCTTATCGTTTGCAGGGTCAAAAAACCGCAGCTTTTGAAATTTTAGAAGAGCTGGGTGCTGCACCGGATTATCACTGCTTGCCTGTGGGGAATGCCGGTAACATCACCGCACACTGGATGGGTTACACCGAATTCCAAAAAGCCGGTGTGGTGAATAGCGTTCCTAAAATGGTGGGTTACCAAGCTGCTGGAGCGGCCCCCTTTATGCGTGGTGAAATGGTGGATAATCCTGAAACCGTTGCCACCGCCATTCGCATTGGCCACCCTCAAAGCTGGGATAAAGCCTGGAACGTACAGAAAGAATCCGGCGGTTGGTTTGATGAGCTGAGCGATGAAGAAATACTGCAAACTCAGCGTTTGTTGGCGCAAAATGAAGGTGTGTTCTGTGAGCCTGCCTCTGCCGCTTCCTTGGGTGGTGCCATTCGCGATGTGAAGAACGGCAAAATTCCAGAAGGTAGCAAAATCGTATGTACTCTAACGGGTAACGGTTTGAAAGACCCTGATACTGCCATAGCTCAGTGCCAAAATGCGGTAATGGAAACGATTGATGCCAATCTTCCTTCCGTGAAAAGCACTATTCTGAGCAATATGTAATACTCAGCGGGGAGGCCGCAAGGCTTCCCCAATGACACTCATAATGAAGAAAAAAGTCACCCGCCTACAGGCTTCCCTTGCCACACAGTTCTCTGACGCCATTCCTCCACTTTTACAGCGAGTCTATAGTCATCGAGGCATTAGCAGTGATCAACAAATTGATCTTGCACTTAAGCAGCTGCATTCTCCTGAACAGCTAAAGGGGTTGCCACAGGCACTGGCGTTATTGCAGGTAGCCTTAGCAGAGCAAAAGCGTATTTTGATCGTGGGTGATTTCGACGCAGACGGGGCCACTAGCTGTGCTCTTACGGTGTTGGCCTTAAAGCGAATGGGCGCTAAGCAGGTGGACTACTTGGTGCCGGATCGATTCACCTATGGTTATGGCCTCACGCCAGAAATCGTCGAGGTGGCTAAGCAACGCCAGCCAGACGTGATCCTCACCGTGGATAACGGCATCTCCAGCTTAATGGGAGTGCAAGCTGCGAAGGATGCAGGCATCCAGGTACTGGTTACCGATCACCATTTGCCCGCCGAAGCCTTGCCAAACGCCGATGCCATAGTGAACCCAAACCAGCCCGGATGTGAATTCCCCAGTAAAAACTTGGCGGGTGTTGGGGTGGCCTTCTATTTGATGACCGCTCTACGCACCCATCTAAAAAAACTGGGTTGGTTCGAGCAGCAGGGTATAACTGAGCCTAACATGGCGGACTATCTGGATATAGTTGCCTTGGGTACTGTGGCTGATGTAGTGCCATTGGATCGCAACAATCGCATATTGGTTCATCATGGCTTGATGCGTATGCGGGCTGGCCGGTGCCGCCCG
>JBFKSL010000168.1:0-8504 GCA_041626995.1 Ketobacter sp.
CTTGCTTCATACCTAATTCAACTAACGCAGAAGAGCGTTCTTTTTCGTCAGAATGCCGAGCAGCCACTTGGCTTGACAGGTTTTTCAATTCAGAAATAAGGTCTTCTACCTGGTAGGGGCTAAGGTAACCGCTGCTGGCCTTGGGGATATGTTTTTTCGATGGGCCACCCACAGTTTCTTGTATAACGCCGTTGTTAAAACCATTTACGTAGCAGGTGGATACATGCACCACGGGGATGCTGCGAATTCGTGCAAGGTTGATGATGGTGTACAGGCTTAAGGTATTGGTTTGTAGAGCCTGATCTAATGGCTCGTGGAAATTTACGCTAGCTGCAGAGTTGATGATAATATCAACCTTGTCGCCCAGTGCGGAAAATTCACTATCGTTTAAACCAAAATTATGAGCGGTTAATTCACCGCTTACGAATCGAAGCTTCTTGTTACACAGATCATAAAATGCTTGCTGATCAACTTCTTTGAGCGAGTCAAAAATGGATGAGGTAAGTACCTCATTCATAAAGCGTTCGCGCGCATCCGGGAAATTTTTGTTTCCACGTATGAGCAAATAAATATGTTTAACGAAGGGGAGGCAGCGTAGATATTTTTCTAATATTACTTTGCCCACAAATCCAGTGGTGCCTGTAATGAAAATGGATTTTCCAGAATAAGCGTGTACAGAAATCCGTGATGGATTGTCTAATTCCATTGCGTTAATTCCCTTTATTGAATCTGCTTCTTGCAGCGAGCTTTTTGAGCTACAAACGGTGTAGCTCGAGATGGGAGGAATACTTTAAGACCAATTGAACTAAATTTCCATATATACCTTTATAAGCGTTCTAATTGGTTGTTTGGTGATCAAGCTTTGGCGCAAAGAACAATCAATTTATTAAGGGTGAGACAGTTAAGTTTATTGGTCTCAAGGGTTGTCGCTTAGAATCTATAATTGGGATTCTGCTGGTAGCACTCTCATCATCATGGTGCTAAACCTTTCCCACCAGGAAGTATGAGGTTCTTCATGAAATACAGACACTTCTCCCTCCATGCTGTATTCCCAAATTATGTTGTTATCTTCATCTAAATCTAATTTAAAAGCTAAGCGGTGGATGTTTTCATCGAAGTTTTTTGCCAAGCTTTCCGCAAGAGCAGGCGAGGCTATTACTGCACCTATTTCTGTATTCTCAACCACAGATCGAGGATCAAGATTAAGTGAACCGATAAATGAGGCTTTCCTATCAAGAATGAAGTACTTGGCATGAAGGCTGGTTTTTGATCCGCTGCCATGATATAGCTTTCTCTTCTTTTCCTGTTCTGCTTTATTGCCCAACATGGAACGGTTCATTTCATACAACTCGATACCAGCTTTTAGCAGGGCTTTTCTGTATTTGGCATAGCCAGAATGAACGATGGGCACATCGTTGGAGGACAGTGAATTTGTAAGAATTCGAACACTGACACCTTTCTGTTTCAAATTCGTAAGAAATTTTACTCCTTGCTTTCCAGGTACAAAGTAGGGTGAAACAATGATGAGTTCGTCTTTAACAGATGAGATATGAGGGGATAGCTGAGGTGCCAAATGATATTCTGTTTTATCTCGGTCCGAGCTGATTTTTAACGGGTTATCATAGAGTATTTCTGTTTTACCCCAAAAGTAATCAATTTTTCCCGCTTTAGTGTTTTGAACCATATTACTATTTCGTAAAGCGTTCGCATATTTCGTATTTTGCTGCGCTTCTACAAATGCTTTTAATTTCTCAATGCCATGTAAAAGTTCTTCTTCTGATGCTGTATGGTCTATTAAATTCTCAACGGGATAAGAAAGTTTACTATTCCAATATAAATCAAAGGCTGTGGAAATATCATTCGCCCCAGGGTAGGTAACAGCAACGTCTAAATCGCCGAAAGCAAGATCTGGATTGGCACCAAAGTATTCGTCCCCGATATTGCGGCCGCCAATGATTGCGATCTGGTTGTCAGCAATAATGGCTTTATTGTGCATCCGTCTGGTGACGCTACCAAAACGATATAAAAATTGCCCGGTACGAGACTTTCCGCGAACGAAAGGATTAAATATGCGAATTTGAATGTTGGGGTGAGAGTTTAGCTGAGCAAGGATGTTGTCTTTTCCGGACATGTCCATATCATCCAGTAGCAGCCGTACTCTAACACCTCGCTCAGCGGCTGTTACCAGTTCATTAGTGAGCAGCGTGCCACTAACATCGCTATGATATAAGTAGTATTGAACATCTAAGCTTTTTTCTGCCAGTCTGGATAAGGCAACTCGGGCTACCAGTGCATCTACCCCATTGTCTATGGGGAACAAGCCTGAATGGTCTTCTGGTGTTTTGGCTTTCTGCCTTTGTTGGCCAAGACTTTGACCAATGGGAGTGTTTTGCGTGTCGGTTAGCGCGAAGGATTCAGATCTATTCTCGTTGCCGGGCAAGCTGGCACAGCCCATGAAAAGTAATAAAATAGCACTGCAGAAAAATTTGCTACTTGTGGCCGCCAAGTTATACATAGCTTACCTTATCATGATGGCTAAGGGGGTCATCCTATTTTGCCGTGCAATGATTCTTAATTCTAGGGCGATTTAGAGTGGAGTGTAGATTGGTAAGGAATTAACGTGTGCAAGACTCGCATGACCATAAGGACGTAAACTACGACTAGTGCCAATTGCATAATACGATCACTAAATTTATCACTCACTTCGCCACCGCTAGCCGCTAATACCGGCCCCGTTAAAACGAGCATATTGGTGAGAGCCATTTCCCAAAGGGGCGCTTTATTATCAGATGCAGCAATCTTGCGCGAGATAAATAGGCTAAATAAACCAAGCAACGGCACATAAAAGATTAATTGCGGAACAGTGGAAATCAGCTGATAAAAGATCAGCGCAAAAACGCCTCCAAGTAGATTGCCAAGTAGTATGCCTGCACTGGCTTTTTTGCCTTGTTCAAGGCTTGGATTTAAGGAAAGAATGGCGATGAATACAATGACAAGTGCAAGATTGCTAAGTTCCCAGCCTATAATATAAATAACAGCGGGCATGACCATCATGGTGCTGATGAATGCATTGTGGCGGGCAAAAGATCTTTCTGAGTTATCGGGGGTAATGGCTTCGGCTGACAATTGCACAGGCCCTGTATGCGGAAAACAAAAGTAAGCAATATACACAAATGCGATGGCTGCTACTGCAGATATAACAAAACCATAAGTGATGCCCATAGCCAATGCAGAGCTTTGTTGCCACATCAGCGGAATAATCGTGATCCCAATAATGAGCATTAGCCCTAGAAACCGATTCAGCTTTTGCAGGTTTGTTAGGTAGTAGATCCAAAAAAACATAATGCTAAGCAGTATGGTTGCCAATAACGGTAGGTCTAAAAACCATGAGCTAAATACAGTGCCGGTTACCAGTGTGGCTAAAATAATGGCAATCATCACCATAGCCGATTTTAGGGTAGGGGGCTGATCCTTACCTTTTAACAAATTCACGACCAATACAGGGGTAAGAAAACCCAGGGGCCAATCAATTACCATAACCAGTGTGCTTGCCAAGGTAACAGCCAATGCTAAACGAAAAGTTCGCTGATGCATGTGATTCATATTGCTTGATCAGTTGAGGTAGGATAACCACGACATTAAACGAATCTGCATCCAGCCAATGGCGTTAAATAGAAAATTTTTTCCCGTGTAGACCACTATGTCTGCTTGGCCACCTTCAAACTGGTGGCCAATGGCTTCCCCTTTATCGAAAACGATGGATACAGGAAAGCGTTGAGAATCACGCAGCCAACCTTCATTAACTGAGATTGTGGGTAAGGCACTTGCGCTTTGCCCTGTCTTATTCCAATTCACTCCATAGGTTATGTAGCTTACTTTTCCAGAGAATACTTTTCCGGGTGCTGCATCCAGTGCAATGTCTACCGAGTTGCCTGGCTTAATTCGGCCAAGGCTATTTTCTCGTAAATAGGATTCCACCCATACAATGCGGGTATCCAGAAACGTCATCATAGGTTGCCCTACGTTGGCGTATTGCCCCACGGAAAATATGGCATTGGTAACGGCGCCATCAGCGGGTGCTTTTACAGTGGTTCGGGTTAAATCCAGGCTGGCTTGGCGTAAAGCAGCAAAGGCTTGACGAATAATGGGATTGTCCTCTCCCATATCGCCAATTTTTTGTTGCGCCGCTCGTAGTTCTGCATCGGCTCGTACTACATCGGTTTTTGCTTTATCGATCTGTGCATCGGCTTTAGCTAGATCGGCAGCAGATACAACGCCTTTATTAAACAATATGCGATAACGATTGCCTTCGGTTTCGTAGTATTCCAAATTAGATTGTGCTTGAGTCAGTTTTGCTTCTGCTGTTACTACAGCGTCTCCGCTGGCTCCAATGTTTTGTACTGCTTGATCGTAAGCTGCCTGCGCTTGCTGTAACGCCAGTTGATAGGGAACTGGATCAATTTCAAATAGCACATCACCAGACTTCACTTTTTGGGTGAAATCTACACCTACTTTAACGATCTTACCGGAAACCTGTGGGGCAATTGGAGTGACAAAAGTGCGCACTCTGCCGTATTCGTTGTATGGTGTAATTCGATCTGCAAAAAGATGCCAAACCCAAATAATTACGCAGATAATTAATAATCGGATAGTCCATTTTTTTGCGGGGTCGACGTTTTTAGGGGAGGCTTCGCTCATGCTTCTGCCTCCATAGGCGTTTTACCGGATGCCCAGCGCACAGTGATTTCATAGGCAACACCCAGTACTACCGCACCGACAAAAAGGCCGAGAATGCCCATAGCCATCATGCCACCTAAGGCACCAATTAGTATAACCACCATGGGTATTTTTACTCCACGCCCCAGTAACATGGGTTTTAGGAAGGCATCACTAGCGCTGACAACCAGGCTCCAAATTAGAAACAATGTAGCAGTGGTATTGGAATCTTGCCCGTACAACCAAGCGGCGATTGGTCCAAGAACTAATATGGGTGGCAGTTGCGCCACCGCCACAATCAAAACTAGTGCTGCCCATAGTCCCGCAGCGGGAACACCCGCAGCCACCAAGCCAATGGCGGAGGCCACGGCTTGTATTAGTGCTACGCCAATAACCCCTTTGGCAACACTTTGAATGGTTTGTCGAGAAATTTCTAAGTATTCCGGTCCATCCGAGCCAATTAATTTAGTTGCCAGAATTTCTGAACCGGTTTTCAGTCGCGGGCCGCTCACCCAAAATATTGCCGCGATAATGATGGAAAAGGTGAATTGTAATATGCCTCCGATTAGGCTGCCCACTGTGCCACCTGCTTTACTCATTAAGCTACGCAGTTGCTCGTCGTATTGCTGAATTACACCAGATAAGTTTTCCTGGGCTTGTGTCCATGCGGTGCTAACAGGTTCGCCTACCAGTGGCCATGTAGCTACTGAGCTGGGTAAATCGGGGAGTTTATAGTGGCCGCTGGATATCTTTTCAAACCAGTCTTGTACGCCTGAAACACTACTAACGCCCACAACAATTGACGGCCCTAATAATGCAGCGACAAAGATTAATGCAATCAGGATAGCGGATAATTTGCTATTTCCCCCAAGCCAGTGAGTCGCTGCTGCATGTAACGGTTTAATCGCAACTGCGATGATCAGCCCCCATACCACCGGCACAATAAAAGGCGTTATGATTTTGAAGCAAACAATGGCCAAAAGGGCAATCAGGCTGAATCGGATCAAGTTCTCCACTGTGACTGATGTTCCATTTAGTGCAGGCATGGGGGTTCCTTTTGGATGATGAGGTTTTAAATGCAGTTTAAAAAAAATAGGCAGGAATAGAAACAGCAATGTTAATATGGCGCTAAGCCATCGGTATGAACCGAAATGAGAATACAGTTACGAACAGGGGTGTTATGGAATTTACCATTATCTTCACCAAAGCGTTCGCCTTTATGTTGGTGGTGGCGTGGCCGTTATTATCGTCGTTAATATTAAGCATCGTGTTACTTGGGCAAGTTGTTGGGCGTTTGGAAGGGTGGAAGCCCTTTAACAGTTTGTATTGGACATTTATCACCGCCACTACGGTAGGTTACGGTGATATCCGTCCTGGCCGTCGTGTATCCCGTGTTTTAACAATATTAATCGTGTTCATTGGATTAATCTTTACCGGGATCTTGGTTTCCATGGCAGTTGAAACCACCTCGCGAGTCTTCGCTGAAGTGGCTGATACCGAAGAGGTTCGAACAAAATTTGAAAAGCTGATTAAATCACACTAAGTTTGGGGTGGTGAATTCTGGCTTCCCAATTCAGGATAGGCAATGCTGCCCCGGAGTTGTGCTTTTTGATCGTCATCGTGATCAGGAAATGCCAATTTATTTTCCTGAAGAAGTTTTTCAACTTGCTGGCGAGCATGTTCTTGTTTTTCTGATGTTCCTGGCTGATCCGACTCCATAATGATTTTGTGTTGAGGAACAGCAAGATGGATACCTAAATGATCCAAAATACTGATAATTCTAAGGTTAAGATCTTCTGACACTGCAAAGTATTGTTCAATATTGCGGGTGTCGATGTAGCAATTCACCGCGATAACATAAGCATCGCGCTCGATATCCAGAAATCGAACTCTAGTAGCCATATCTAAAATGCGCGGATGACTTAGAATAAGCTCCCGAATCTGCAATAAAGCCAAACGTAATTGGTCGATATTAGTATCCAATGCAACTCGTAGTTCCTTGCTGTAGCGGCGACGGTCTGTTTCAGACACGTTCTCTAGGTTAGCAGACACCATCACCGAATTTGGCACGTGCACCACCGTACGATCTAGGCGTCGTATGCGAGTGGATCGCAAACCAATTTCTTCAACGACGCCAGAGATATCTCCAAAGTTACAAAAGTCACCAGGACGAATGGGCTGAGCGATATACAAAGTAATCGCCCCAATCACGTTTTCCAACGTTTTTTGTCCGGCCAGAGCATTAGCCAGCGTGCCAATACCGAGCCCAGCCAATAGCGTTGTGATGTTGTAGCCTGCTTCTGCCAACCATATCAGGGCAACGCTGATCACCGCTAAAATTTTCAGAATCGTACGGATAGGGCGGATGATGCCAGACCAGTATTGAGTGTTTTGGTTATTGCTTAGGAAAAGAGCCGTTATGAATTCGATGGCGGCAACGATTAAGAATGTATAAGCAATATAGCCCAAGGCCGATGTATTTATATAAACCCTAGCTTTCAACGAAAGCCCCAATTCTGATACCCCATATTGTAAGAACATAAAGAACAGATACCAGCGAAAGGGAAAGGAGAAAAAGCGGTGCATGGTTGTTTTGTAGCGAGAGGATTTCTCAAGAATGGCAAGGGTTGCCCAACGAATTGTCCAGGTAACACCCCAAGCCGCGATGACGATTAGAATAAATCCAATAATCTGCCAATTTTCCATATGAAGAAACCGGAAATGAGGTAAAAATTCCGATAACTGCGATATGAAAGGGTTGTATCCATACTCCTCCCAAAGGGTTGGGATTTGCTTAATTGTTGCGTTGGATATTTTCCAGGTTTTACCACCTTTGCCATCTGGCACCCGTTGTAGATAAATTGGAATTTCTTCGCTTTTAACAGGGATGTTGCCGAGTAAATCTCGATAGTCGGGGAGACCATCGTTGGTATGGCCTTCGGGGTTGTGGCTTAAATCAGATAAATCCAGTATTCGGTGTTGATTCCAAACGGTGGACAGTTGCCTCAAAAGTACAATGGGATCGCGTTGTTGCAGTTCTTCTGGAAGATAGCGTGTGTCCAGGAATTGACTGGCTTTGTGCCAATCCTCTTTAGCAACAGCTTCCCTTAGGCTGATGATTGCGCTAAGGGGAGTTTCTCCAGGGGTGAGTTTGTTTGAGTTTTCTTTTAATTGCTCTGTTAATTCCTCTGAGCGCTCGCTGCTTTCAATAATGTCTTTTACAGAGGGGGTGTCTTCAGCAAAGCTAAATGCCGACACCTGCATTAGCGTAAGGAATAAAATATACGGTAGCAGCTTCTTCATCTTTTCGGGATTCTTAAATCGGTTCTAAGGATTCCCCAAATAGTATACAAATTAGCTGCATGGTCCTACCTTTGGTTTAGGTTTCTAAAAAATTATCGTTTCGGGCATCTGAAATTCGTGCCTTAAACCGGGCTGACTGATTGGCAAAGAACATGGCGATCATGCATAAGGCCAGCACGCCATAAAGCAACATAAAACACACGCTATGAACGCCAACCAAATCCACTGCTATACCAAAGGCAATGGGAAGTGTGCACCCACCCAGTGCGCCTATAGCTGCGACAAATCCACCCACTGCACCCATTTGGTTGGGGTAGTAGTCGTTTATAATTTTATACACACTGGCCCGACCAAAACCCTGCGCGATACCAATAACAAAAATTAAGGCGCTGAACAGCCAAACGTTAATCTCAATTTCAATGTGTACGTCGCTTTTAACACCATGAATAGTCATGGTAGTGGGTGGGTAACTTAGGAAGAACAAG
>JBFKSL010000169.1:0-8497 GCA_041626995.1 Ketobacter sp.
ATAACTCGGCTCACTTATTGGGGTTTCTAACTGTAGGAGTCATTAGCTTTTCAGCCTGTTGGGCAGTTACTCCAGACATCGTTGCATGATTTGGGTTATTTCTCGTTGGAGAGGCAATTACATCACCTCCTGCTTTTCGCACATCGCCTACGGTCGTTACTCCGACCTTGTTATGAGGAATCCCTTCGGTAAGTTCCTTAAGAGATTTTCCTGCAGCACTATTAACGGAAACACCGTCTAACTTGCCTACTACATCAGCTGTCACACCAGACCCGTTAGCAAACCTATCTGCAGTACAGCTACCTCCACGACATACGATCGCATCGTCTGGTAGTCTCTTTGTAACATCAAGACACCCTGGCGTGACCGTCGTACTATTGCGCCGATTTCCCTAATGCCTTCAGTACCTTAAAGAGCCTGCACCCCAAGTGCCGGGGCATTTTACCAACTTGAAGCCCCCGACGCACCTTTTCCCTTAGCTGCGGGTTTTGCTTAGGGGCGCGGTAGCGCCCTTAAAGCGCCGCGCGAGCGGCGCATAAGGTGTCTACCACGGCACCAATTCATCAGCGTATTCCGCTTTGACTTGCTTGACGTAGCCTTGCCATTGCTCATCCAGACGTTCCCACGCTTCAATGACGCTGTAACCCTGCGGTAAAAATTCCATGCGATCCAGCACGAACGCCGCCGCGATCACTTCGCCGGTGGAACCGCCGGTTTTACCGGTGCTGGCCAATTCGTTAGCAACATTAATGATTTTTGTGATTTCCCAAGGGACATTTTTCATTTTGATAACTCCTTCTGAGTGGCTGTTGTATGCCACTTCCAGAGAGCGCCGCGCGCAGGGCTGTCAAGGGCGGCGCGTCTTTTTGCGCCGTTTATATACCCTTGACAGTTCGAGCACGGGGCTATCCTGAAGAGGCATACAGCAGCCACGGACTCTCCGACTGGCACGGACTAAAGCCCCGCCCTTGAGGGCGGGTTTGGGGTGGGTGAAACAGATTTTTTAAGCGCGGCTTTGCCGCAACACCTTTGCTTTGAAGCCCCCTTGGGGGTTTGGGGGTAAAAAAACCAAGCCAGCAACCAGCCCGACCTACCCGCCTTAAAAACTCGACGCCTGCACTGAACTCGCTACGAAGCACCCACATCACAGCCAGCACAGGGCTCGCCCGTGCTGGCGGGTAGGGTTTTTAGGGCGGGGAGGCGCGTCTTTTTGCGCCGGGGGAGGCTGGCTAGACAGGGCTATGGAGCTTGGCGGGTTTGTTGCGGCTTTTTGCAACAAACATGACAGGCGACAGAGCGGCCTTATTCACTATGCAGTGCGCAGGCAACGGAGCACTGCCCGGAGCCGCGTCTGCGGCGGAGGCAGGAACGAACGGTTTGCACTGCACGCTGGCACGGTGCGAGTGTGGCGCCTTGCCTTGCGCTTTTTCCTGCAAGGCATGTGACACACGGATAAGTGGTCAACTGTCCGACTCCTCTTCCAGCTCTTCAGCGGCTAAGGTAGTGAGCAAGGTCTCTTCGTCTGACTCCGCTTCCTGTTCTGGCTTTTCAGCTCGCATCATCTTGGCGGGATGGGTCGCGGTGTGGATGTCTTTCAGTTTTCTAATGCTGACCTGCGTATAGATTTGCGTGGTCTCAAGACTCACATGCCCTAGCATGGCTTGGATAAAGCGCACGTCTGCACCGTTCTCCAGCATTAAGGTTGCCATCGTGTGGCGGAACAGGTGGCAACTACCCCGCTTACCGATGTCGGCCTGGTCGATGTATTCCCGCACCATTTGTGTCAACCGGTTTGCGGTAAACCCCTGGCTTAAGTTAGTCAGGAACAAAGTACCTTCGTCGTCCGGCATCGTTAATGATGGTCGCACTTCCACCTGGTATTTCTCGATCCACTTTAACGCACGCTCACCGATCGGGATCATTCGATCCTTTTTGCCTTTGCCCTGCCGCACCATCACCGTGCCGCGTTCGGTATCGATGTCGAACAGTTTCAGGTTGATTAATTCCATTCGACGCATACCGGTACTGTAGAGCGTTTCCAATATCGCGCGATCTCTCACACCTGTCGGCGTGTAGGTGTTGGGCTGGTTGATGATCGCTTCGGACTCGGCCACAGTTAATATATTTTTCGGGAGTCGTCGCTCAAGACGTGGTAAGTCCAAGTCACTGGCGGGGTTGTACAGGATATAGTTTTGCCTTGCTAACCATTTGAACCAAGCCTTAATGGGCGCAACTCTAACGTGTTGGCTTCGTGTGCTCAGCGGTTCACCATCACGTTCTTTGCGGTACATAAACAAGTAACGTTGATAACGCTCGATTATTGGCTTGGTAATTTCAGGCGGTTTTGTTAATCCGCGCTCGTCACACCATTGGATAAAGTAACGCAGATACACTTCGCGGTTTTCAATGGTCTTGGGGCTGTAGTTCTTTTCTGCCTGCCATTGCAGGAAGCGGCGCATGTAGTTGAACAGGCTTTCTGGGTCGTTGGGGTCGCCTATCGGTGGGCGTGGTGTTTTTTCTCCTTTCTTCGGCATCGTTAAACTTCCATTGTGATGGTGTCGCTATGATGCGATGCAACGAGTTTTTCTACCGGGTATGTCCTTTCTGATTCACCTTTCCCATTATTGCCGTTTAAGCCTGCATTTATCGGGGTTTCCTCAATGTGACCACCACCCGACACCCCACCGACTTGGGGCCGACTTGCCCCCGCCTTGCTCTCATTTAACCCCGACTTCTTTTCGTCATAACGCAAGTTTTCAGGATTAATTAATCCCATCAGGAAGGCTTCGCCGTCGTTGCCCTGCCCGTTATAGAGCAGCTCATACACGAACGATTGACCCCGGCCACCTCGATGGATCAACAGGTATTCCATATCTTCTAATCGGCGTAAATGGATTTTGAGTTGGGTATTGCCCCAGCCCGTCACGTCGCGGATATCTTTGCGGCTAAAGCGGAAGTCCTTTTGTTCGAGCTTGAGTTGCTGGCTTTGATCGTCCACCCAGCTTTTTATCAGGTGTAATAACTTGCGGCTTTGTGGTGGTAGTTCATCAAGCGTTCTGCCCAACACATCACCGGCTAAACGGTTGGCGGTTTCGATATCGCTTGCCGTAGCTTCAATGTATTTAAGCTGCTTGCCTTTGTGGTTCACCGTTTTAATTTCACGCTGGTATTGATGCAATAACGTAATGGTGCGGATTAGCGTTAAATACTTCATGTGATCGCGGCGGGTTCGCGTCTTATCGTCCAGGAAGGTCAGTTCATTGGCGAAGGGATTCACCACCAACAGCGGGCGGATTAAGCGCTGGGCGTTGCGGTGTAGCTGGAGAATGTCTTTTTTATCTTCTTCGGCCAGCAAGCCTTCCAGTGTTTGCCGTGCTCTCTGCATTGAGTGGATCGCGGCGGTTTGTTCGCGAGTTTCGTTTACAGTGAGCACCACACAACGGTTCATTAACTCTTCGTCTATGTCGATGGCCGTGGTGGTTAAGAACAACATCACTGGCCCTTCCACGCTGTATTCTTGCGTTGTGAGGTTACCGGTTGTTGCGTCTTTGCCCGTGCTGGCAATCGTGATCTTTCCTTCACTCTGCAACAGCTTGAGCGCATAACTCGCATTCTCCGCACCTTCCTCTTCGGCGATGGCCAGTATTTTATGTTTGAGGTTGGTTTCACCCATATAAAACAGGCTTTGGCCGGTCATGGCGGAGTATTGGACTTTTTCTTCTTCTGGCATCATTGCCAGCACGGCATCCATCAAGGCACTTTTACCGGCAGCACTGGTGCTTTGGATAATCACGGCCAAGGGTTTATCCAGTTTCCGGCTGACGCCAGCCAGATAACCCACCAGTTTATTGGTTTCCTCACCCACCACACCGGCGCGGTTAAAGTCGTCCAGAATGCGGCTAAGGAGGGCGGGGTCTTTGAGTAATTCGATGGCGGCGCTTTGCTCTTCATCGCTCAGAGTGACCGGCTTTGCTTCGGGTTCCAGTGCGCCTTTGATTTGCTTTTCTTGCAGCTCTTCCAGTTTTAGTAAGACTTTTCCCAGGTCTTTTTTAATGGCATCGTCTTTTAATCCCAGTTCGATACCGGCTTGTTTAATGTAAGCGGCGCGATGTCTTGCGCTGTAAATATCCAGCGTATCCACATAAAAATTGTCGCCACGGCTCACCAACACGTTAACCTTGAGCTGGTCGTAACTCATGTTTTTTGCGATACCACGAACACGATAGCGGCGGTCGCCCAACTCGATAACGGTTTCGTGTTCGCTGACTTCGGCGGTTACATTGTCGGTAACTTCTGGCAATGGCGAAGCGTTGGTGGTTTCTGGTATTGCTGCAACTTCGGGTTGTTCTGGCTCGAAGATTTCGCCGGTATCAGGATCGAACGCCGGTTCAATCGTATTTATTTCTAACTGGCGCTCCGGCGCTTTGCCTGCACCCATCCATTCGGCATTGCGGATCACCAAGCCCAGCGTTTTTTGAGCGGGTGTTACCTGCTGCGCGTACTCGTTGACGTCCATGCCTTTGGGCAACAGGATTCTAAAACAGTCGATGCCTTCCGCTTGCAACTCTTTCGCTAATTTCTCAGCGGCGTTGTTGCCTGCTTCGTCTCGATCATAGGCAATGAGCACACGCTTGATGTCGTATTGTTTAAAGGCGGTTAAGTGGGAAGGCGTAAAACCCGATGTGCCATAACTGGCCGTGACATTTCTAAAACCGTGAACCCAGAAGGTCATGGCATCGATTAGGGCTTCACAGAGGATTATTTCATTACAGGCTTTGAAGGCTTCGATATTCCATACCCCTTCATGCGGCCCCGGTAAATACAGGTGTTGCGCGGTGCCTTTCCTTAATCGCTGCCCTAATATTTTACGGCCATAGACTTCACTGATGATGCCGTTCTCGTCGATGATCGGCACCACTAACGAACCGTTAAAATGCTCGTGGCCGCTATCGCGCAGGATGCCAATCTCTTGCAGCTTACCGCGCAATTCCGCACCGGCCTTGCGGTTCTTTTCTGGCAGGCGATAACCCAAAGTGCGATTGGCAAAGCCCAGTTTAAACCGCTCGATCAGTTCGGGATGCTCCAACCCACGCGAACGTAAATACTCCTGCACTTCCGGCGATTGCTTGAAGGTTTCGTGGTAGTAGTCGATGACTTGGCGCAAAGCCGTTTGGCTATCGGCATTGGCGGCTAAGGGAGGAGTCAGTTTGGTCGTGGTGTTTTTGCTCGGCGCTTTGCTGGGGGCATCGGTAATCAGCCCCAGGTCTTTTTGCAGGATTTCGCAGGCAAAGCGGAAGCTGACGCCCTGAGTCTTCATCACCCAGTCAATGACGCTGCCACCGGTGCCACAACCAAAGCAGTTAAACAGGTTGGTTTTTGGGCTGATAATGCAGGACGGGGTGTTCTCCTCATGGAAGGGGCAGCACACCACATAGTCCTTGCCCTGCCGAGTCACGGCGTGGCCCTGGCTTTCCGCCAGACGCAGCAGGGATACGTCCTGTTTGATGCGGTTTATTACGTCATCTGCCAGTCTTGCCATGTCGATCACCCCTAAAACCCTGTCAATAGGGTTTCCATAAAAATAATTCGGGCTTGATAATACCTCATATTGAGGTATTATCAACAGCACTTTGAGGATTAATTAAAAAGCGGGGTTAAGATCATGTCATCTGTAATCGACCATTACCTACATAAGATGACTGAAGACGATAAGACTTTCTTTCAAGCGCTTGGCCAACAAATCGCCAACCTACGCAAAGAACACAATATGACTCAAGGCCATCTCGCCGAACACCTGGGAATCTCCCAACAGCATATGGCCTCATTTGAAAAAGGAATCAGGAAGGTGCCCGCCTCGATGTTGCCGACACTGGCGCAACTGTTCGGGGTGAGCGTGGATGAACTGATAGGACTTAAAGACTCGGCAGCTAAGCGAGGGCCAATGCCCAAGCTTCAGCGGCAGATTGAACAAGTGGCCTTGTTACCCAAGGCTAAACAGAAGTTTGTCAGTGAGATGTTAGAGACGGTGATTCAGCAAGCCGCCCATTAAAAAGCCCGCGAATGCGGGCTATAAATTGCTATGCAGGAGTGTAATCCTCAAATTCCCATTGGCCTATTTTACTTAGCTTGCTAGCTATATCTTGCCAGTTATCGCCCACACAACGTTCGCAATATTTAGCAATGTAGTTTTTGATACGATCAATATCATAATCAAAAACAATTAGCATATGCTTGCCAAACAAAACGTCTGTTTCCGAATAGCGAGATTTCAACCAATTCGGAGTACAGACTTGTATCCCAAAGGACTCTTCACCTTCTTGGCCTTCTGGGCCAATCATAGCCTGAAGTAAAAAACCGAAGTTATCTGATTCTTCAGGCCAGTAAGTATTAAAGTCAATATCAGGGGAGTGAACCCCTTTTAATTCTGCCTTCATTTTTAATCCACAATATCCAAGTGACCATTACCTTGCCATTGGCCTTCGGGTTTGAACCGACGCTCTAAATTGGCTTGTACACCTGTTGTGGCATGCGGGCTATTGGGCTTAGCAGTAGGCGGACGGTATTGTCTCAAACCATCTTTACTAACTAATGTCTTTCCATCACTGGCTAACTTGGCACCATCTCCAACCCAGGCTTTACCCATATCATCAGCTTGGCTTCTAGTAGCAGTACCTAAACCAAAGTTACCTTTTCCTTTGGCTGCATCGCGGAGCTGACCGCTCATTTTGGCAAGGTCGTCTCCACTCTTTGCAACCTGTTCTGCAGCCTCACGACTTGCTTTTATGGTCATCCCAGCCACACCTGGAACACCCGGCGTGGCAGTAGCAGCTATGTCCAACACCATACCAGCCAAATCTACCGCGGCATCACCATAATTACCTTTTGCAACATTACTAGAAAACGAATGCGCTCCCATAACAATGCCGGGAATGCCTAAAACCGCATCCTCAGCCCATCGCCCATCCGGATCAACAAACTTATACGGATTATTGTTCGCATAAGCATATCGATTAAAACTGATCGGATTACTTTCAACAAACCTAACCGGATCAAGCGCCATAAAACGGCCAATCTCAGGGTGATACCAGCGGCCCTGCATATAGGTTACGCTTAAGGTTTTATCATCCTTATGCCCAGTGAACCCTACAGAGTTATCGGTATCTTCATTAATAAGTTGGCTGCCATAGGGCTGGTAATTTTCCCGCCAAAGCACTTGACCAGACTCATCGGTTGCTAGTATAGGTGACCCTAAATGGTCGGTGGTTATATAGGTGAAACTTTCAGTTGCGGCAAAACTAAGCGTCGCGCAAAGCGTGAGCAATATCCCCAGCAAGCTATGCAATGTAGCCGAGATTGTTTTGTGATAGTTAGTCATTAACGTTTCCTCTTGCGCGCCCACGGAGCGCAACCAAGCATTCCGTGGGCGGTTTGATTAGTTCTGTGCTGGTATCACTACCAAATCATCCCAATATTTGTTGCCACTTAAGTAGCTCCAAACCCCAATGGCGCCGGATACTAATCGGTTTGTGCTGCCATCATAGGCATCAATCTGCCAACTTGATGGCTCTGCATCTGTTTCTGCCCAAACCTTTGCACGTATTTCGGTTTGTGTGCCGGTATCCACCACTTGGATCCGGAATTGATACCACGCATTTGCCTGAGGAATAACGCCACTATTTGTGTCGCCAGATAAGCTAGTGCCATGGGGAGACAAATGAAATGCGCCCGAACTACCATAGCGGCGAAGTCGATAGTAGCGATCACTGTTGGGATACTGGCTGTTGAATGTTACACCTACACCTGTACCCGCTGTATCAATACGCATGCGGCCAGTAAAATCATAGTTGGTAATTGTATTTAGATCTTCATCAATATAATGAGAGTGTATATTTGCACCACCAGATGACGTGTTGAACACAGCTTCACCATCTAACAATACAACCTGGAAGAGATCTTCCTCTGTCATGCTATTTCTTGCAGCGGTATCTAGCCAACCTACTGGGCTTTCGTTGTCACCATAAGCATCAAAGGACTGTGTTGTTGTAGTCGATGAGCCTACACTTGGTTGAACTGTCACGACAACTTCGTCTATCGCAGTTTCGCCGTTGCTGGCCGTTACCGTCAGTTCAAACACCAGCTGTGTGGTGCTCGATACGCTCGGTGCGGTGAATTGCGGGCTCACCGCATTTTCGTCCGAGAGAACCACTGTTGGGCTGCCTCCGGTTTGTACCCATTGGTATTGGTTTAGCGTTTCTCCCGATGGCGCACTGGAATTGGTACCGTCCAGCGTTACCGTTGCACCAGACTCAACCGCTTGATCCGCTCCGGCGTTGGATACCGGTGGCTCCAGCGGCGCAGGTGGCTCGACCGTGATGATCACTTCGTCTATCGCAGTTTCGCCGTTGCTGGCCGTTACCGTCAGTTCAAACACCAGCTGTGTGGTGCTCGATACGCTCGGTGCGGTGAATTGCGGGCTCACCGCATTTTCGTCCGAGAG
>JBFKSL010000170.1:0-8469 GCA_041626995.1 Ketobacter sp.
CTGATCAAACACAGCGAAAAAATTGCCACCAAGCTAACCTTAAAGCAACTGGATGCAAAGGAAACCGAGCAGCTAAGCCGTTTCTCCACTAAAGATTTACAAGACCATGTAATCCTGTGTGGTTATGGTCGGGTAGGACAAATCATTGCCCGCTTTCTGATTCAGGAACAGATTCCTTATATTGCTATTGACGATGACCCTCTGCGGGTAAAACGGGCTCAAAGCGCCGGTGAGAACGCTGTGTTCGGCAGTGCTCGACAAGTTAAAGTGTTGCAACATTTAGGTTTAATGAAAGCCAAGATGCTAGTGATAAGTTTTGACGATCACACCACCGCAAGACATATGATTGAGCACATCAAGCTAATACGTAAAGACCTTCCCATACTGGTTCGTACACGGGATGACGCCTTTTTAATAGAACTTCAGAATGCAGGTGCCACTGAAGTGATACCAGAAACCCTTGAAGCCAGTTTAATGTTGGTGAGCCATGTGATGATAGCATTGGGCTTTTCCGCCAATAAAGTGATTCAAACTATCGACCAGGCCCGTCAGGAACGCTACAAAATTTTGCATGGCTTTATCACTGGCCAAAAAGGTCCATACAGCATTGCCAGTTACCAGGGTCGTTTGCACCCGATATTTTTACCCGAATCCGCATTTGCCGTGAACAAATCACTAAGTGAATTAAACCTAAACCCCATGCAAGTTAGCTTACACACCATTCGCCGGGGTAATGACATCGTATTAAACCCCGATGAAAACACTCAACTATTAAGTCAGGACATTGTTGTACTCAGTGGTGAAGATGCAGATATTGAAGCCGCTGAAGCCTATTTACTCAGCGGCAAATAGCGTTACAACCAAGCATACTAGTAACGCTTGTTCTTAGACCAAAATATTTTTTCCTTTTACCCTAATAGATTACCAAACTGAGCTAATATGATGGATAGGAAAGTCGCAGTAAGCGAATGAAGTTTGTTGTAAAAATTAGGTAGATTGAATGGGTATAAACCCGGTTGATTTCCGTAAGTTCGTTCTCCGCCCAACACTAACCAAATTGGGCAAGTGGTCTCCCTCCCTCGAAAATCTTCTCCTAGGCACCGCTGCAGCTGCTAGCCAACTAGGCATATCCTTGGGCTGTCAGAATGGTCTTGGCGTTTATAAAATTGCTAAGGATTCACACCATAGAGTGTGGGATGACTTTTTAGCGTTTGATCCCGACATGGCCAGCATTGTTCGTGGCATGGCGTCGCAGAGAGATTTTTTAAGCCACCCTGATATGGAGCTGGCCACCAACCTTATTTACTCCACCGCCATTGCCTGGGGCGTTTACGCCCACAAAGAGGCAAAAATCCCAGAAGATGAAAACAACCAGCTAGCACTGGCAGAATGTTGGTTTCAATATTTTCAGAGCGACCCGAAACTTACACCGCAACATTTTTTGGAAAGTTATAGCCGTACTTTAGAGCTCAATGATTCCGTTATAGCGGCTTAGAGCCAAATTAAGCCGCCACCCTCTCCAGCACATTCCATATTTTTGACATGGCATCTGCCGCTCGCATTGGCAACTTGTAATTTACAAACGCACTCACTTCTGTAATACCTGGGTTAATTTCAATGGCTTTTGCTCCCCAGCGTCGTGCATCTAATACCGGTTGCGCGATATAAGGAAAAACACTGGTGGTACCGATGCTAAACACCAAATCAAAACCTTTCATTAATTCCTTATGCAGCACTTCCACCTCCACGCTAGGTAGCATTTCACCAAACAACACCACATTAGGTCGCATGACGCTATAACAACGGGGACAACTGGGCACACAATCAATATTACTGTAGTCCGTGACTTTCTGATTGTAGTGGCAACACGTGCAATACAGCTCCCCTACCCGGCCATGAATTTCAATTAACCGTTCAGAACCGGCACTGCGATGAAAGCCGTCAATATTTTGGGTCAGCACCCAAGATTCTGGCTTTAATTGCTGAATTCGAGCTATTAACTCGTGTCCAATATTATGCCCAGCACCTCGACAGGCGCGCTCCACCTGCATCAAGTATTTCCAGGTAATGTCCGGTCTTTGCTGCATCATCTCGCCAGACAACGCTTCTTCAATGGGAATATCATCTTCAGTGTTGGCATTATCATATAACCCACCGATGCCCCGATAAGTGGGCAAACCTGAATCTGCAGATAACCCCGCACCTGTAATAAAGAGTATACGCTGGGCTTGGGCTACTAACTGTGCAATTTCTTCTACTTGTTTTTCTATCATGTCACTACGTTCACAGTTATCTAAATGGAAGAATGCCTGGCGAGGGAAATGTCCTCATGCAGGGAAAGATCCTCAATGGGAGAAAGATGTTTAAACATTCGATCGATCATACCCCGAGGGTCCCGCTCCATATCCACTTCCATGTTGACTCTACCCCAAGACATGTACACTTTTTTATTGGTGGAGGGATATTTTTTTAAAGTGGCCAGATCCAATAGTTTGCCACGCAGTTTTTCCAACATAGTTGCAGTGCCATTAGACCTGCCTTCCACCAAAATGACGAAGCGGCCACCACTAACACGACAAGCTATTTGCTCTTTATCGATTATCACACTGCGAATCTTACGGGAAACCTCACGCAGCAAATCATCTCCCACCTCTGGGCCAAACTTTTCATTAAAATGGGTAAATTGCTCTATATGAATAGCAACCAACACCAGCTGTTGTTGAGTTTGGTGTGCCAGGCTCCATCGCGCCATAAGCTGATCTTCAAAGGCAATCCGATTTAGCAGACGGGTCACTCTATCCAATCGAATTTGATCATTCAGCTTTTCATTTACATCTCGCAATTGCTCTTTCTCATGTTGAATGAGCAATGATTTCAAGAAACTCTCGCGTGACATTTTTTCGGTTTTAATGGCCACCATCACCGCAATTAGGGTTCCGCTCAGTAAAAAGAACATAACATTGGCGGCCATTTGCAAACTGAGGGAGTCTAGATAAAGCGAGCCAGCAGCCATCAATAATAGGATGAAGCCTATCGTGTTGGTAAAGTTCAAAGGCAACCGAATAAACGCAAATACCACCACTTCCACAAAGAAAATATTGCAGTAATACAGAAGTTTTATGGGATGAAACAAATCCTGCGCAATCAACAGCAACGCTCCAGACACCAGCATGGTGTTCATGGAGACTACCCAATATTTCCACGTAAGATGGGTGGATCGAATAATATAGATATATGTGCCCAGCAAAGCCGCAATGGCAAGTGCTCGAGCCAACATGGCGTGCACACCCACATTAATGCCGGTTCCCCACTCCACCAAATAGCTGGATGCCAATAGCAGCACAGCAAGCATAGAAGACACCTTTATAGTATCTCGATACCACTGGTTTTGACTAAACTGATAATTTTTTTCTAAGGAAGGCGAAAACTCAAGCTCCCAAAACGAGCCTGAGCGCAAAGCAGATATATGTTCAATAACGTCCGTATAGTTTTTATTATCCACATTATTAACCGTCACGTTGTCCCTGATAGCCAGAGTCTAACGCGAGATGCTTTATTCTGCCATAAGGAACATTAGGCAGGGGTTTGAGCATTCAAGCGCACAGTATTGCGCCCGCTGCTCTTAGCGTCGTATAGGGCTTCGTCGGCCCAGCTAATCAAGTCCATTTTACTGGTGTGCTGATCCGGCACACAAGACGCAACTCCCACACTAATGGTCACAAATTCAGATACTTGCGAATTGGGATGCGGTATTTGCAGCGCACTAATATTGTCGCAAATTATCTGCCCCGCCTTTTGTGCTTCCGTCTCCCCCAACGCCGGCAGAATAATGGCGAATTCTTCCCCTCCATAACGAGCCACCAGATCACCGGGTCGGCGCGCCGTCTCTTTCAGGCATTGAGCCACCTGCTTTATACATTCATCCCCTTGGGGATGGCCCAAGCTATCGTTGTATGCCTTAAAGAAATCGATGTCGCACATCAACATGGCTAAGTTATAACCCCGCCGACGGGCGCGACGCCATTCCTCATCCAGTACTTGATCGAAGTAACGGCGATTGGCGATGCCACTTAAGGGATCAATATCCACCAACCCTTTCAACTTCTGGTTTAGCTTCTCCAGTTCACGGTTCTTCTTATAGATTTGCTGCTTTTGCAGGAACTCTCTGCGACTGGCCCGATCAGCTCCGTATTGAGCCATAATGCAAAGCGTGGTGGCTCCCAAACTCAGACAAAAGTAGTAAAACAATATTCGTTCTTGCGTACCGTCTGGGGGCAGCAAAGCCAACACAGATACCAGAAAAAACCATCCCGCTACCACGCTATCCCAAAAACGCATACGGGTAATGGTTAAACCCAGCATCACAATTACCAGTTCACTGGCCATGTACATACCTTGCACATCCGTAGGAACAATGGAAGCCATCCACAGGGTGCAGAAAGATAACCAGGACAACGCGAACACCACAATTTTGTCCAGATAAGGTTCACTCTGCCGGGAGCGCGTGGCCACCATTACTCCAAACAAAATGGGCAAGCCCACTACATAACGTACATGCAGCACACTCTCCACATTGTCGCGCAACAGATACCAATCAAAGACACCATAGAAGATATATAACCCCAGCAACAGGGTCATCAGGTTGGCAATGTAACGACGATCGCGGCGGGAACAGTAGCGTCGATAACGCTGCTCAAGCTCCCCGACAAACTTCAGCCGCATTCGGTTGCTGTAATAATGCCCAGCAAGCTCTGCCTTAATGCGATGGGGAGGAATATCGAAATGATCCGTGTCAGGAGATTGATTCACACAACACCTGTGTATGGTTCCTTATGCCAATAAGTATAGACTCGAAAAGGCTTTTAAAGCGAAAAGCGGGAAGAGAAGAATAGAACAGAATAGAAAGGGACAAAGGTGCTGCGCCACACACAACACCTTTACGATAAAAGATTAGCCCTTAATGCAAGCTGGCAAACAAACGGCGGCGATATTTGGCTACCAAAGGATCGCCAGCCAAGATATCAAATACTTTTAACAACGCATTACGCGCACCATCCTCTTTGAATTCACGATCTTTGGAGACCACTTCCAGCAACAGCTCCATAGCGGCTTCAACTTCGTTAGCCAATACGCAGGTGGCAGCCATATAATAGCGAGCTTCAACATCATTGCTGTCCTGAGCCACGCGGTACTGTAACGATTCTGCGCTTTCAAAGCCTTCCAATTCTTGGAAGAAGAACAATCGAGCCAAACCCGGTGCTTTGACTTTGTCATCTTGAATATTGTCTAAAACTGCTTTGGCATCATCCAAACGCTCTGCGTCCATGAGCACTTCAGCCAACAGAGTTTGGTGACTCAATTCTTTGGGCTGCTCTTTTATGGCGGCCTGTAAAGCGTCAATAGCCTGATCAAACGCTCCCATTTCCCGTGCTCGCTGTATTTGAGCAGCAAAGTCGTTAGGATCTGGGCCTTCATCAACGGCTTCTGGGGCTTCACCCACAAACTGCTCGATAAACTGACGCAATTCTGCTTCTGGTTGAGCACCATCCAGCTCGCCCGCCAGCTGGCCTTGCACGATCATTTTTAACGCAGGAATGCTTCGCACGGCTAACTGTTGGGCCAACATTTGGTTAGCATCCGCATCCACCTTTGCCAAAACAAAGCGGCCTTGATATTCGTCCGCTAACTTTTCTAACACCGGGCCAATGGCCTTACAGGGCTCACACCACTCTGCCCAAAAATCCAGTAACACAGGAATACGAGCCGATAGTTGTACCACCTCGTTTATATTAGTTTCGTTTACTTCAAGAATGTAGTTGGCTTCGGACATAGATCGGTTTCCCAAATTCCACTATTAGCGTAATGGGTGCAGAGTAACCGGCTGTTCCGCTTGAGTCAAAACTCTGAGAACACTTTATAGAAAGTTATACCAACGCCGATCGATTTGCGGGCTTTTCTGAGGATTCATTTTGACAGGCATCCAGGTATTTAGCAGCTTCGGAATGACCCTTATCCGCAGCTAACGCAAGCCAGTGCACTGCGTTTTTCATATCCTGATTGATCACCTGACCTTTGTAGTAGGCTTTACCTAACATAAACTGCGCTTGTGAATCATCATTCTTAGCAGCGCAACGAATGTATTCCAAACCACTGCGTTTAACCGCTCGGCCCACACCAGATTGAACCAATAAACCACCCAACTGCGACATGGCAGTAACATGACCATGATCAGCAGAATATTGAAGCATCTTGAGAGGCAGGCGAGAAGGATAGGCACGCCCATTTTGCGTTTGGAGGAAAATGAGTTTTCGAGCTGCTTGATAGACGAGACGGGCAAACATTCCACAATGGGAGTCAAAATTATTTACGATCATTTCCCCAGGTCACCACTAAATCGTTATGCGCAAAATACAACACACTGCGTTCAACCGAATAAACGCATCCCCCAACGAGCATGAGAAATAATGGCCGGATAGGCTACTCCCATTCTTCTCACTTGCCAACCATCAATTGAACTTAGAATTAAAAAAATGTATCTCAAAAAAACTATCCACATTATCTGTGGACAACTCTGTGGATGCATTGGTGAAAAGATTCTGTAAATGCCATCGTTTCTACCCATCCAGCAAATTGATCATTTTTTAATCAGTTTTGTTTTCCTTATTTTTCAACAGGTTACGCATACTGCGAACAAAAATCAGATACTTATGAGCATTTTCTAAAATTTACTTAACAATTGCCGAGCCTGTTAAAAACTTTTCTCAATCAAGGCTCCACGCGCTGGGACTTACGCTTTTTCGCCGCTTGGCTCACTGCCTCAAGCTGCTGAGTAAGACGATCAATTCGGGCATACAGTTCGTCTACATCATTGCGGGTAGGGATGTTCAAACGATGCAGGGCTTTAGATACACGGTGATCGAAAGCTTTCTCCACCTTCTCCCAAGAGCCCGTGGCGCGAGCTTTAACGTTACCCACTTTTTCTTTGGCAGCGGTAATGGGTTTATCCACAATGGCGCGGGTTCTGGCTTCAAGCTTTTCGCCATCCTGCACGAGGTTATCAAACAGCTTGCTGCCCTCTTCTTCGGCCTTGGAATAGGCACCAAGCCCGGCCAGCCAAATCTGATTGGCAGATTCTTTCACTTTATCTGCCATTTGTTCTGCAATTTGAGTCACTTGTTTATCTGCAGGTGTTTTTTTCTCAGCCATAATATTTCACTCTCTAAACACGCCGTTAAACTGAAGGCAAAGTCCGGGTGTTCCCCTTAATTATTTTTATCACCGTTAACCTCTAACTATAACAGGCGCAATTAGAATATTCATACTAAACAGCCCACCCCAAAAACCTGTACAATGCCGGCTCGGTAGCAGTTGTGATGTGTATGTAGCGTCTATGAGCATTGATTTTCTTGGGAATTTTCCAACCAAACCTGGCGATCTGCGAATCTGGGCAAATGTGCAAGGTAGTGGCACAGCCTGGGCCTTAAGTCAGGCGTCTGAGCACCACCAGGGTCTGATTCTGGTGGTAACCGACAACACTCAAACAGCCTTGCAACTAGAACAGGAAATCCCGTTCTATACCAACCACAACCTTCCTATTCTGACCTTTCCAGATTGGGAGACCCTGCCCTACGATAGCTTCTCACCGCACCAGGATATCGTTTCCCAACGACTAGCCACTTTACACCGCCTGCCCAGTTTGCAACGGGGTGTGTTGATTGTTCCCATATCCACACTGATGCATCGTATTGCGCCCCACTCGTTTTTAGCTGGCCAAACCCTGATGCTGGATGTGGGGCAGAAGTTCGATTTCAACAACATACGCAAGCAGTTAGAACAAGCAGGATATCGCTGCGTGGATACGGTGTTCGATCATGGTGAATTTGCCATTCGTGGCGCCATCATGGATCTGTTCCCCATGGGCAGCAATGTTCCCTATCGTATTGAGTTATTTGATGACGAAATCGACACACTGCGCTCATTCGATCCAGAAACGCAACGCTCCATTGAAAAGGTGGAACAGATTCGGTTACTGCCGGCGAAAGAATTCCCCATAAATGACAGCGCCATCAGCCGCTTTAAAGCGCGTTTTAAGCAACAGTTCGATGTGGATCCACGCAAATGCCCGCTATATCAGGACATCAGCGACGGTATTGCCAGTGCCGGTGTAGAATATTATCTGCCACTGTTTTTCGAGCAAACTGCCTGCTTGCTGGATTACCTACCAGACAACACCCTGCTGGTAAGCACAGAGCAGTTGCAGGAAAGCATTGAGCACTTCTGGAATGACTGCAACAATCGCTACGAAGATTTGCGCTACGACATCCAGCGGCCAATATTGCCGCCATCAGAGCTGTTTATTCCTGCCGACGAGTTAAACCGAAACTTAAAAGCACTACCCCGCGTGACATTGCGCGGTGGAATAGCGGAAGACAAAGATCATCATACCGACCTGCCTTTGCTCAAGGTACC
>JBFKSL010000171.1:0-8456 GCA_041626995.1 Ketobacter sp.
ATGCGAAGATTGGGGCCGATTTGACGTTTGGTGAGCAGGGGTGATTTGGCATATCAACATGCCAAATTAGAATAAATTAAGCGAGAGAAAGAAAAATGCCAGAAGCATATATAGTAGACGCAATAAGATCCCCCACTGGGCGTCGCAAAGGGGGTTTGGCACACGTGCATGGTGCCGATTTGGGGGCTCATGTTTTAAAACACATTGTTGAACGTAACGGCATTCCTGATAACGAATACGACGATGTGATTTTTGGTTGTGTGGATACCATTGGCCCTTTGGCTGGCGATATTGCACGAACTTGTTGGTTGGCGGCGGGTTTAAGTCAAGAGGTTCCTGGTACTACTATTGATCGCCAGTGCGGCTCTTCACAGCAGTCCGTTCACTTTGCTGCGCAAGCGGTGATGTCGGGCACTATGGATGTGGTCGTTGCCGGTGGCGTGCAAACCATGACCCAAATTCCCATCTCTTCCGCCATGATGGCTGCAGAGCCTTTAGGTTTTAAAGATCCCTTTTCTGGTTCAAAAGGCTGGGTTGAACGTTACGGAGCCGAGCCGCCTACGCAATTTAAATCAGCGCAAATGATTGCGGATAAGTGGGGGCTTTCCCGTGCACAGCTGGAAGAGTATTCATTGGAAAGTCATACCCGCGCTCTGCGTGCTATTGAAGAAGGCCGTTTTGAGCGGGAAATTATTCCTTTGGAAGGTGTGACTACCGATGAAACGCCGCGTCAGTCTACCTTGGAAAAAATGGCCGAATTGGATTTTCTGTTTGGTTGCGACAAGGTGACTGCGGGAGTGTCTTCACAAACTTGTGATGGCTCGTCTGCCATGTTGATTGTATCAGAGCAAGCTCTTAAACGTTACGACTTGACGCCGCGTGCTCGCATTCACCATATTTCTGTTCGTGCTGACGATCCTATTTGGATGTTAACGGCACCGATTCCTGCCACGCAATATGCGTTGAAAAAGACAGGAATGACGATGAACGATATCGATCTAGTCGAGATTAACGAGGCGTTTGCTTCGGTAGCTATGGCATGGTTGAAGGAAACCGGCTATGACCATGCTAAAACGAATGTAAACGGTGGTGCTATTGCGTTGGGTCACCCTTTGGGTGCCACGGGCACGAAACTGATGACAACGTTGTTACATGAATTGGAGCGTACCGGTGGCCGTTATGGTTTGCAAACCATGTGTGAAGGTGGTGGTCAGGCCAACGTAACGATTATTGAGCGACTATAAGAGCGCACCGTAGTGAGGAGCGCACAGGGATGTGCTTGTAGCGATTCTTGAACAGCTTCCCTTTGCCCCGCCGGATTAAGTAAGAGATTGTTGGAGCGATAATAATGTCCCAAATTTGTAAAAATCGAGTTGTCATAATCACCGGAGCGGGTGGTGGATTAGGCGCAGCTTATGCTAAAGCCTTTGCCGAACAAGGCGCAAAAGTGGTGGTGAACGATATCAATGAAGCTGCCGCACAAGCTACCGTCGATGCGATAATAGCCGCGGGTGGTGATGCCATTGTTAATACATCCGATATTACCAACTACTCCGATTCAGAAAATGCCGTTAAACAAGCGGTAGAAACCTATGGTGATCTGAACGTCGTTGTTAATAACGCAGGTATCTGTCGCGACAAAATGTTTGCCTCCATGGGTGAAGCGGAGTGGGACGCCGTCATCGCTGTGCATCTAAAAGGACACTTCTGCATTGCCAGTCACGCGGTGCACTACTGGCGCGATCAAAGTAAACAAGGTAATAAGGTAGATGCGCGCATCATTAATACCTCTTCCGGTGCTGGTTTGAACGGCTCAGTTGGTCAGTCTAATTATGCGGCCGCCAAAGGTGGAATTGCTTCGCTAACCTTAAACCAAGCCGCAGAGCTGCGGCGTTATGGTGTTACTGCGAATGCACTGGCGCCAGCAGCCCGCACCGGCATGACCGAAGACGTGTTTGCCGACATGATGAAAAAACCTCAACAAGGTGGTTTCGATTACTACGACCCAGCCAACGTTGCACCGTTGGTCGTGTGGCTGGGCAGCGAGGCATCTAATCATGTTACCGGCCGAATTTTTGAAGTGGAAGGTGGAAAGATTTCTATCGCAGATGGCTGGCGTACAACTCGGGGTGTGGATAAAGGCGCTCGTTGGCAGCCAGAAGAAATAAGTTCTGCCATGGAAGAGTTGTTGGCAAGTGAAATTCCAGCACAAAAAGTTTATGGAACCTAAAAGATTATAACAGTTTGGGTTTGGGGAGTTCATAGCACTATCCCTCGTTATGAGTCTCCCTTTTTTTATTCTACTAACGCAAAAACGGAACGGCTATGGAGTTCGCATTTACCGACGAACAATTAATGATTAAAGATACCGCAGAGTCCTACTTGCAAGAGGTGTCTACCAGTGAAGCCATTCGTGCAGCTATGGAAACTGATCTGGGCTATTGTGTAGAGCAATGGCAGAGCGTGTGTTCAGATTTGGTTTGGCAGGCTATTCATATTCCGGAAGCGTACGGTGGCCTGGGTTTAGGTTATGTTGAATTGGTGGCCATGCAGGAGCAAATGGGCCGCTTTCTATTTTGCTCGCCTTTTTTCTCCACCGTGTGTATGGGTGTGAATGCGCTACTGTTGGCGGCAAATGAAACACAAAAGCAAAACTATCTACCTCAAATCATTGCAGGTAAAACGGTTACGTTAGCTTTTGTTGGCCCAGCCGCTTCCAGTTTTGGTGGCCAATGGGATGATGATGTAATCGAAACCGTTGCGGTTAAACACAGCAATGGATACACCCTAACAGGAGAGGCGCGCTATGTGGTGGATGGTGCATCTTCCGATTATCTGATTGTGGCGGCGCGCACTCAGCGTGCGGTAAATCTTTTTATTTTGCCTAAAGAACAAGAAGGCCTTGAAATAGAAGTGCTGCCGACAATGGATCAAACCCGACAACAGGCTCAAATTTATTTTCACGATGTTCAGGTCGATGCGTCAGCACTTTTGGGTAGTGAAGGAAATTCGCAAACAGTACTGGCAAACGTTTTGGATTTAGCAACGATTGCCCTGGCCGCAGAACAATTGGGTGGGGCACAAGGCATTATGGATATGGCTGTGGACTACAGTAAAGAACGGGTTCAGTTCGGTCGCGCCATTGCGGGTTTTCAGTCCATTAAGCATAAAGCCGCCGATATGATGACGCGGGTGGAAGTGGCTCGATCTGGCGTGTATTACGCGGCTTGTGTTGCACAACAAGTCATAGAGGCTGTTGCCAAACAGCAGCCAGTAGATACCAGTGCCATTTCCGAAGCTGCAAGCATTGCCAAAGGCTATTGCTCTGATGCGTATTTTAAAAATGCCGCCGAAGCGTTGCAGATTCATGGTGGTGTGGGTTTTACATGGGAATACGACGTGCACCTGCATTTTAAACGCGCTAAATCATCCGAGCACTATTTGGGGAATGCCAGTTACCACCGCGAGCGCATAGCGCAACTGTTATTGGATGGGGGTAGATAAAATGAAATTAGAATTTAGCCCTGCAGATGAACAGTTCCGCGTTGAAGTGGCCGCTTGGTTAAAGGAAAATCTAAGTGGTGAGTTTGAAAAAATTCGCTATCGTGGCGGCCCTGGTGATGAGCATATGTTTCACGCCGAACGTCTTGTTTGGGAACAACGTATGGCTCAAGGTGGCTGGACCTGTATTGGCTGGCCCGAAGAATATGGGGGCCGTGGTTTAAGCATTGAGCAGCAGGTTATTTTTAATGAAGAGTATGCTCGTGCTGGTGGCCCAGGACGTGTGGGTCATATTGGTGAGGGCTTGGCTGGGCCAACGATTATTGCATTTGGCAGTGAACAGCAAAAGAAAAAATACTTACCGGGTATCTTAAGCGGTAAAGAATTATGGTGCCAAGGTTATTCCGAACCTGGTGCGGGTTCGGATTTGGCCAACGTAAAAACAAAAGCCCGCTTCGATAAAGAAAAAAATCAATGGGTATTGAATGGCCAAAAAGTGTGGACGTCTCTGGCGCAAGAGGCCGATTACTGCTTTGTTATCGCTCGTGCTAATCCCGATTCCGTTGCCCATAAAGGCTTAGGCTTCTTTTTGGTGAAAATGGATCAACCAGGAATAGACGTTCGCCCCATTACTCAAATCACTGGCACCAGTGAATTCAATGAGGTGTTTTTTGATGATGCCTTGTGTGATGTCGATGACATTGTGGGTGCGCCGGGCGATGGGTGGAAAGTGGCAATGGGATTGTTGGGCTTTGAACGAGGTGTTTCCACCCTCGGACAACAAATGCAATTTCAAAATGAACTCAATGAAATTATCAAAATTGCCCAAGAAAATGGGGCAGCCAATGATCCATCCATTCGTCAGCGCATTGCTCAGGCCCATATGGAGTTGAAAATGATGCGCTACAACTCTATGCGTATGCTGTCTGGGCAAGTTGGCAGTGATGGATCGTTGCAACGAGAAGGATTGATTTACAAATTATTCTGGGCCACATGGCATCGCAGTGTGGGTGAACTGGCTATGGATGTGATGGGGGCCGAAAGCCAAATATTGGAAGATGCTCCCTACCAATTGAGCCGCTTACAAGCCATGTATTTGTTTGTGAGGTCGGACACCATCTACGGCGGTACCAATCAAATTCAACGCAACATTATTGCCGAGCGCGGTTTAGGTATGCCTAAGGAGAAACGATGAATATTCATAATCCAACCTATGTGCCTGGACATCAATTACTGAAAGGCAAGTCGGTTTTAATCACTGCGGCAGCAGGTGCGGGTATTGGTTTTGCCGCTGCTAAAAAAGCGGTGGAAGAAGGCTGCCGAGGAATTGTAATCAGCGATATTCACGAAGGCCGTTTGCAAAGTTCCGTTGATGCTTTGAGGGAAGAAACTGGGCTGCAGGAAGTGTACGGAAAAGTTTGTAGTGTGGCTGTTGAAGAAGAAGTACAAGCGTTAATTGACTTCGCGGAAGCACAATTAAATGGTGTGGATGTTTTAATTAATAACGCAGGTTTGGGTACTAGCAAAACTTTGATAGAGATGGAAGACGATGAATGGTTTAAAGTGGTGGATGTTACTTTAAACGGCACCATGCGTATGACTCGCCATATGCTAAAAGTGATGAAAGCACGCGGCGAGGGTGGTGTAATCGTGAATAACGCCTCGGTGTTAGGGTGGCGTGCGCAAAAAGAACAAAGTCACTACGCTGCTGCAAAGGCAGGCGTTATGGCGTTAACACGTTGCGCTGCTTTGGAAGCAGCCGATTTTGGTGTGCGTATTAATGCTGTGTCGCCTTCGTTGGCGGTGCATCCCATGTTGAAAAAATCCGCACCGGCAGAATTGCTTGCCGAACTTGAAGGCAAAGAAGCCTATGGTCGAGGTGCGGAAGTATGGGAAGTGGCCAATATCATGATGTTTTTAGCATCGGATTATTCCAGCTATCTCACCGGCGAAATCATTTCCTGTTCCAGTCAACGCTCATAACGAGAGATCCCCTATGACAACAGTGTTTAAAACTCCCCATGATTTGGAAGCTGCCATTGGTACTAAGCTGGGTGAAAGTGATTGGCTCCTGATCGATCAAGAGCGTATTAACTTATTTGCTGATGCTACTGGCGATCATCAATGGATACATGTTGATCCAGAAAAAGCCAAGCAAGGCTCATTTGGCACCACCATCGCTCATGGTTATCTCACCATGTCATTAGTGAATATGTTTCTGCCGCAGATTGTTGATGTGCAAGGCATTAGCATGGGTGTGAATTATGGCGCTGATAAACTGCGTTTTCCTGCGCCGGTTAAAGTGAATTCGCGTGTGCGGGGCGTGGGTGAATTGGTTAGTGTGGAGCAAGTGAAGGGTGGTGTTCAGGCCGTTATTCGAGTAACCGTCGAAATTGAAGGGGAAGGTCGCCCTGCCTGTGTGGTGGATACGATTTCTCGCTACTATCCAGAATAAATTCATCCCGAATAAAAGCATCCAGAAAAAAATTAATAACAGGTGACAAAATGAGAGAAGCCGTAATCGTATCAACCGCTAGAACCGCACTCACAAAATCCTTTCGTGGTTCATTTAATGACACTGAAGCGCCTGCCATGGGTGGTCATGTGGTTAAAGCCGCCGTGCAAAAAGCCGGTATCGACCCTGCGATAGTGGAAGATTGTGTTTTTGGTGCAGCAGCACAACAGGGTACACAAGCCTATAACTTGGGGCGCCTGTGTGCAGTGGCGGGTGGTTTACCTGAAAGCACGGCTGGCATGGCCATTGAACGGCAATGTTCATCGGGCTTAATGTCTATTGCCACCGTAGCAAAAAGTATTATGTGTAATGAATACGATGTGGCTGTTGCCGGTGGGGTTGAATCCATTTCTCTTACTCAAAACAAGCACAAAAACACCTATCGCAATGTATCGAAAACGGTCACAGCCATTGATCCGACGGCCTATATTCCCATGATTGAAACCGCCGAAATCGTGGCTGAACGTTACGGAATTTCGCGCCAAGCTCAGGATGAATACGCCTTATTAAGCCAGCAACGTACTGCAGCGGCGCAAGAAGCTGGATTGTTCGCTGATGAAATCGTTCCAATGCAGGCAACCAAAGCCATCTTCAACAAAGAAACCAAAGAAACCAGCTACGAAGATGTGGTTGCCAGTAAAGATGAATGCAATCGTGCGTCTACCACGTTAGAAAGTTTGTCCGGTTTAGAGCCTGTATGGAAAGACGGTAACTGGGTGAAGCAGGGCAAATTTATTACTGCGGGTAACGCCTCTCAATTAAGCGATGGTGCTAGTGCGTCGGTGGTTATGGACAGCAAACTGGCCGAAAAGCTGGGGTTGAATCCTCTGGGTGCTTATCGTGGAGTGGCTGTAGCCGGTTGCAAAGCCGACGAAATGGGCATTGGACCGGTGTTCGCTGTGCCTAAGTTGTTGGATCGGCACGGATTAACTGTGGACGACATTGGCCTGTGGGAATTGAATGAAGCTTTCGCATCACAGGTCATTTATTGTCGCGACCAACTTGGAATCAGCAATGAAAACCTAAATGTAAACGGCGGAGCCATTTCTATTGGTCACCCGTTCGGCATGAGTGGTGCTCGCATGGTGGGGCATGCCTTATTAGAAGGTAAGCGCCGTGGTGTAAAATTCGTGGTGGTTACCATGTGCATCGGTGGTGGTATGGGAGCCGCTGGCTTGTTTGAGGTCTTTTGATCTCAGGCAAGAAAATTGACCAAAATCGGAGTAATCTGTCTGCTTTAATTTGGTGACGATCAGGGAGACATTCAATGGAAAGGCTATCAGGAATCGATGCTTCGTTTCTCTATATGGAAACGGACACCATGCATATGCAGATTGGTTTTATTCTAATATGCGATGCTACTGATGTGCCTGGTGGTTACTCCTACCAAAAAGTCGCTGAATTAGTTGAAGCAAAAACCGAGCAGGATGCGGCGTTTCGGCGCCGTCTGGTTAAGGTTCCATTTAACATCGGTCACCCGGTTTGGATCGATGACCCAGATTACGATATCTATCGACACCTACGTCGTTTGCAATTAACCCATGACGGTACTGGCACCCGCCGCCAATTAGGCAAAGCCATTGGCCAAATTATTAGCAAGCCATTATTGCGCGACCGACCTCTATGGGAGGCGTGGGTGCTTGAAGGGCTGCAAGATAATCGCTTTGCCATCATGCTAAAAATTCACCATGCCGCTGTGGATGGTGTTGCCGGTACTCGTCTGGCGCGTCGGCTTTTGGATATAACCCCGCAAAGCTTTGTGCAGCTGCATCAGAAAAAGCTGAAAGGTGAATCTTTTCCTAGCCCCGCAAAGTTAATAAGCGATGCCTGGCGTTCCCGTGGTCGGCAGGTGAGCGTGTTTTCCAAACTGCTAGGTTCAACCGCGCGGGGTGCATACAACGCCTTTATTAAAGGCAACGACCATAACGGCGTTTTACGCTCCAGGCCTTTGGGGGCTCCTCCCACCCATTTCAATAAACGCATTGGCCGACGTCGAGATGTGGATTTTGTTGACCTTTCCCTGTCAAAAATTAAAGCCATTAAAAACAGAGCAGGGTGTACGGTTAACGATGTGGTGTTAGGTATTTGTGGTGGCGTGTTACGAACCTACCTGAAAAACATGAATGATCTACCGGAGAAATCTCTTACCGCACAGATTCCCATTTCTGTGCATAAAGCCAACGAGCAAAACGAAATCTGTAATCATATTTCAACCATGTGGGCCACATTAGGTACTCATATTGAAGATCCTATTGAACGCTTGCGGGTGATTCATGAAGATACCAAATGCGCTAAGGAAGAACTGAGCGCCATTGGTGCAGAGTTTTTACAAGACTGGGCTGAATACAATCAGGGAATCGTGTTTAACGCTGCTGTGCGAGCGTTTACCCAATTAGGCTTTGCCGATCATATGGTGCCCCATAATTTAATCGTATCTAAT
>JBFKSL010000172.1:0-8447 GCA_041626995.1 Ketobacter sp.
CCTAGCCCTATTGATTCTTCTCGGAAGTTGGAAGTTTCGTATGAACTAATATACCCAACAGCACTACCCGAATAAGACAGTGCACTTAGCGCACCCCGAATAGATCCATGTTCAATAGCCATGTTATGCTTTTTAAACTCAAGCAACTCACCGACTATAGGCTCTCTTGCAAACCCGCGGTCAAAATCCACCATCAAATAATGCTCATTAGAAAACGCATATGGGTCAGCCCAATTAAAAATCGCTGTTAAATAATCGTATTTTGAGTTTTCCAATAATTTTCGCGCCAGAGTTTCTATCTGATTTGAGTAGCTAGCTTCCAATTCCGCAAGCTCTTTTTCTAAGGCCTGCATATTTGAAACATCGCCTTCCGTTTTCACAATCACATCTCTTAATTTGGAGATTTTTTCGTGAGTTTGGTCTAATGTTTTCAGATAGGAATAAAGCTGTCGATTTGCTTCGCGCTTGGAAACAGATGCAGTAATTTTCTTAGATTTTGACTCAAGTTGCTCTTCAGAACCGCGTATCTCAGAAACAATCAAATCCATAACTAATTTATTGGGATTATCCTGCTCTTTGTATTCCTCCAGCGCGCCTCGCAACTCTTTTATGTTCTCTTCTATTTCCTGGTATTCCTGCTTTAAGGACAGCTCCCTTGCATCCGGAAGTGTTCTCCCTGATACTTTTCTTTTTGCCATTTCTCGATAAGATTCCAGCTGAAGTTGATCCTTCAGCAAACTTATCTGATCCTTAAATTTTTGCTCATCACTTACGACGTTGCGGGCAACAAAAAGTGGCATAATATTTAATTCTTTTACCTTATCCGGAGAGACCAAACTAACTGAATCAGCACCATCAATATCCAAAGAATATTCAACCGGCTCTTTCTTTTTGGAATACTTCGAAACCAGCAGCAGCCATTCTTTATTGGTATTATCTTGAATATCGGTGACAATCTTACGCGAGTAATAACTACCAGACTTTACAAACGATTCATCAGGCGACATGAGCACCAAATCCACGTAAGAGCCTTCACTGTCAGGAAGAATATTCAGTTTGCCCAAAGCAGGTTTCACTTTATACACATCATATGCATGTCCCTCATAAGCCTGCCTGCTAACATCCAGCTTACCGGTAAATTTTTCACTGAATGCTGACGAACTAACAACAGTAAACAGTTGAAAAACCAGAATCCTAAAAATTATTTTTTTAAACATCTCCATTGTTCTCCTTGTCCTCTTTGAGAAAAAACAACACACCCAGTGAAACCACCACCAACCCCTGAACCGGGCCAAGCCATAAATTGGAGCTTTGCATAATTTGTAGTTTATCTACATTGGCATCTGGCCCATTAAAATAATTGACCAAAGGCGGCGCAAGGATGGATATAAACACCAGTAAGAGATAAAAAACGGATAAGTAGAACGCGAGATTACAGAAATTTTTTCTTACATAAGTGGGCCGTTCGTCATGCAATAACGCATCACCCGCAAACACACTTATCATCACCGAAATGGTGGGCAAGAAATTTGGCAGTGCCCAACCCCAAACATTCTGCAGGTTTTCCTGATAGGCACCAGCCAAGGATTGAACAACCAATAAAAGCAACAGGAGACCACAGACAGGAAACCACAACATCGCCAATTTCCAGCGAGCGGACTCTAATGCCATCACCTCATACCTTGCCATTGTAATTCCCCAATTACGTATCAGCCTACTTAGCCCAATTTATTCAGATACATGACTAAACCATATAAGTAACAAAAAAACGCCAGAAAAATCCAGCCAAATAATTACATTTTTTTTTCGTCTTCTGAGATAGGCGCAGCTAAATTTAACTATTGCCGAAGCAGTAAGCTTTTGTTTATATTGGAGATTGTATGGTTATGGGCAACATCGAATTCAAGGCTTAAACAAAACCACCCTCGGCACAATATGATTGCGACTGGAGCCGCCTTGCAACACGAAACCACTAGCCAACCAGTATGTGCGCCGCGAAGGATCAGGGCGAATATCAACATAATCTCCCCAAGCACCCGAACGTGGTCCATGGGTTGAAGCAGACCCCAATGCGATTTCCCAAGTACCAGTGTCATCATCCAACCAACCCAACCCATGAGTAGGAAAACGATTTTCTCCGCCGCAAAATGCACTCACGCCCACATCACCACGTTGATTGGGTGACATAGCAGGATAAGCCCACGCGTAATTCGCGCTCCATAGATCCGGTTCATCGATTAATTTAAGAGTTTGTTTATTGATTCGCACAACGCGAATATAGGGATGCGGATGATTAACATCCGCCGAGGCACTCCAGGCAAAGCCTAATGTATCCTCCGTATTCCAACCACCGGTGATGCGATCATCCAAACGGTTAAGCCACGCACCGCCGTCGGGCAAGTTAGATAGGTAGGGGCCATCACTCCAATCGGTTACCCCAATGCTTTTTTGCGTTACGGTGTTTTTGTTGTCGGCCCATTTAAATAATTCAAGCTGAGGTGCGCTGTAATATAAGCTGGCGAAGTAAGCGGTGTCGCCCTGCCCTTTGGCAAATCGTAACGAACCGAATCGGTCGGTTGACCAACCTTGTCTTGTGAGTGCGCTGCGTTGTTTTAGTTGTTCCATGGGGAAGCGCATTACTACCGCTTTCTGCCAGCTGTTGCTGGTTACGGAAAATAAATTAAACGACAGCATTAAATATTTATCGGTTTCCAGCATGTCTGGGTAGTCCAACCACACTCGGTTCCAACTGGGATCAATATCTTGAGGCGTTGTATCCCACCATGTCCAGGTACCTGATTTGCCGGTGGAACTCACCGCCACGCGAATGAAGTTGCCATTCGCATCTTTGGAAAATTGCAGTAGCCAGATCCATAGCCGCCAGCGTTTGGAATAATGCACGAGTTGATCACAGCAAAAACCGGCGCCCGCTGGCGGCAGTTCGGTGTAGGGATCAATAAACTTCCAACGGGAACCGGCGCTGGTGGAGCGTGATGCAAACCAGTTTCCAGTTACGAACATGCGTTTGCCGGAACAGGCGAGGCTGGGTTCGGCAATGGTGCCGGTTTGACGTCCGGTGGCGGTTTGATTTAACCCGATGTCTTTAAGAATCGTGGTCATTTTTTATATTCGCTTCTGGAGTGGGGGTTGCTTCCGGCCTGGCAGAGTCTTTTCCTCTACGCCGACGTTGCGTAGGACCAGGGGCTTTGCGTTTGGGGCTGATGCCTTGGTCTTTTTCGTCGAAGTTCGGTTTTGACGGCTTTGACGAATCTTCAGTATCCACTTGGTGCATTGGTTGTTGCTGTGTTTTTTTATGCACGGTTCCGGTTTTGCTATCTGATTTTTTTGATGCGCTCATAGTGCTGTTACCAATCGTGCTGTGTATCCTGCCATAACTGTCCAAAACAATATGGCGTAACCTTTTTCGCCCACTTGTTGATTGAGCTTTCGGCCAGCTAATGTGCAAACCACCATAACGGGAATCAATAACATCGCCAACAGCAGGTGGTCTTGATTTAACAAGCCCGACTGAGTGAACACCATGGCTTTGGTGGCATCACCCGCCAGTGATACCAACGAGGCTGCACCCACAAAACATTGTCGCTCCAACGCCAAGCTGCGGATCGCCACTCCTTTTAATGGGCCAGAGGTACCTGAAAAGCCAGAGGTGGCTCCCGACATTAATCCCAATAACATGGCCCAAGCCTTACGTACCGGACCGGTGATGATGAAGTCGCCTGCAAAGGTAAATAACAGCGCCACGATTACGCCAATGCGAACCCAAGCGTCTGGCACCTGTAACATTATACTGGCACCAAGGGCAGCGCCGATCATGACCGCCACAATAATGCTAAACGATTGGGCGAAGGGTAGGCTTTTTCGATAAGCCCCCACTTTGGCCAGGTTGTTCACTGCTAATAACAGGGCCGCAACGGCTACCCCTTCTTTGGCGCCTAGCACCATCACTAGTGCAGGAACTAAAATCAATGATCCCCCTAGCCCCGCAGCGGCAGACAATGCAAACGATGCAGGCACGACCAGCACCAGAATCAAAAGGGAAAACGCATCAAATTCCATAAAGTCTCACCTCTATTAAAATAGTTGTGTGCCGGGCCGACGCCAGACACTGATTAAACGCGCCGCAGCGTGGGGCCAGTTGCGAACAAAACGATCCACCCGATCAATAGGCCCAGAGGGCACTGCGGAAAACGGATCCGCCGATGAGCCGACGATGGCCAATAACAACACCCGGCGCCCGCTGGGCACTGCGGTAAGATCAATGTTGGCAGAAATTGCGCGCGGCATTCGTGCTGCTAAAGGCACGCTAAGGCGGTGCAGCGCATTACCTCCTGTTAGCGCAACATTCCAGCCAGCGGGTGTGGCTGCCGGTGCAGCAGTTAGCAAACTGCGCACATAGGCTACGATGTTGGTGCAATCGGTGCCCATGAGCGTGTTGGTGGAGGTATGATGACGCCACAACAAAACCGCGTAGGCATTGTTGTTGGTTACGGGTCGGGTATCGCGATGGTGCAGCAGGATATCTACTTTGCTTCGTTCCCGGTAAACCTGCCAAACATTGTTACTGTCGCGACGTGGAATCACTGTTTCCATCAGGTCGATTTCCGAGCCCGGCAGGTTTGGCGCCAGCGCATTTTGCCATGGGGCTCGGTATACGCCGGGGCGTCCGTTTTCATCCTGACCGTTGGCCATGACCGAATTCCACAGCGCAGCATCTACCCGGCGAGACCCTGCATTGGGCAAACCCAGGGTGCGACGATGTCGTTCCACCAGATCACCGAATTGGTCGGTCCAACGGCCATCGGGTATGACGCTGGGGTAGAGCCAGCGGAACGCCGTTTGGAAGGTCCAGAGTTGATAGGTCAAGGCGCCGTTGGTGAGATTGGTACCTCGAAACGAAGGTGTGTTGGTAACGGGTGTTTCGGGGCGGATAACAATGTCTGGGCTACGGTACGCCACCACATTCGATGCCGCTGGCCGACGCCGTGGGTTCTTCATAGGCGTTGGGAACATGCGGCGATCGTCTCGTTCATGCACCCGCACATAGGTTCGCGTAGGTTCCTGAGCTGCTAGATTGACTTCCCATACGCCGCGAGATTGTAGGGCGGCCCGCAATAATCGAGGGGAGCCCGCTGCCCCGGCTGGATCGGTCCAGATATGCAGATCCTGCACAGTGGATTCCGGCAGGCCATTGGCGAATAGTTGCCATGGACCGTGAGCGTTACCGGCTCGGGTAGAACTCCAAACTCCTGTAGCAGTGCCCACATAGACGTTATTCACATTGGTCGGATCAACAATCACGGAATAGGCAGGATCGACGGGGCTGGCCGCCACCCCAGGTGTTCTTAATGCCCCACCCAATCCGGTGGTGCGGAACCCTCCTGCGCCAGTACTATCGTAATAGAAACAGGAGTCGACCATGGGCGTAGGCGACGTAGCGGCTACAGCTGCCGTTGTGGGTGTGGCAGGCACCGCAGGCCGCCAGCGACCGGTTTGACCCGTGCAGACAAGATAAAAATTACTGGTGCCCGGTACCGGAGCAATATCGGTAAATAGCGGTAAGTTGGGGCCTGCCATTAGATTCACGAAAGGTGCCGCCGGAGCCGCCATGCCCTGTGATAACAGCGTGGTAGATGTCCATTGAGAAGCCGCATTTTGTTGATAACGAATGACCCCTCTTTGATACAAGGCTAGCAAGGTGGTGGGGTTAACCCATTTCACGGTAATGACTGAGCCCATACCCGGTGGCACGCCAAAGGCCATGTTGGCCGGTGTGCTAGGCAAGCGATTACCAGGCCGTGGATCCCGCGAATTGGCGAACACTCCGGCGGCGGTTATGGGCAACACTCGCCAGGTATTTGGGTTAGAGGTGCCCAGGTTATCGGTAACCCACACTCGATTGGTACCAAGCGCAACACGCGCACGGTTTCCAGCAGGCTGGGTAATGACATCAACACCTGAGTAGAAAGAACTGGCTGCATACTCAGCGTCGGAGCCCGTGGGGTTATTGGCATTGGGAGGCACAGCAGGCTGCACATAGCGGGAACGAGGATCACAAGCCCAATCAGCGAAAGCAAACTGTCCCATTACATAGTGCGACTGCACCGGATGAAAAATCACACCTCCGCCATCCCCCGACATATTGGATTTCATTTCCCATACGGTGTCACCCACTCTCACCTGGCGACCATTGTCCTGGCACCCCAGCATGGCAAAGTGGCTGGAGCTAGGATGGGAAGCGACAAACCCGGATTCAATAGAGGCCAGCCCTACATTGCGGGATGCGAAAGTATTGGTTTGGCCGTTGCGCAGAGACACAAATACACCACCATCACATGCCACCCATATTTGACTGCTGCCATCGGCATTCACAGCCTTTCGTAAGGCATGCACGTCAGGGTGGACATTGTTGCCCACCAAACCCGCTATGTTGGCACCGTGAGTGGTTGCTGCGGGAATATCGGACACTCCTGGAGACGGCACCAAGTTCGCTCCATTCACATCAAACGCCCAAATGGAAGCGTTCCAATCATTCAAATTGTTTACATAGCCTACCAAAGAGCCACCAATATAAACTCGGTCGGTGCGCACCGCCGGTGGTCCTGCGGCAGTCGTTCGAGTGGTGACCACAATGGCCTGATCGTAATCTCTTTGGCCAGGCCACAGCTGCCCGTTATTAGGGGCATTGTTCAATGGGGTAGCCGTTGGCGATGCCGGGGCCGCCACAGATGGATTGGCAATTTGCCAAACATGGGGGATCTGTAGGTTTCCAGCCGCACCTGGCGTGGTGTTCACCTCACCCAGCACATAAACCCGATTGCCATCATCGTTCACTGCCAGGCTCATTCGGCCCACCAAACGACTGGTTGCGACAGGAGCGGCAGCGGCGAAGGTCATATTCACCCAACGAAAATTGGTGCCATTGTTATCGGAAACCGCAACCCCGGCGCCTCGATAACATACAAATAAGCGATTGCCCACATACACTAAATCCGTGGGGTCATGATTGGTTGCCCAGGTAGCAGGGGCTGCTGGTAATGCAGCGGATGGTGGAGAGGCGGGGCGGGGCGGGGCCGACAATGGCAACCAACTAAAGGCCAAGCTGCCCCCTACCATGGAACGCGTACCCATAAACAACCCCGCGCTGGTAGCAGCAATAACCCTGTCTCCATTTTGGCCTGCAACGGAACCTGGCACTCGCACCATACGCACAATGGAAACACGCTCCAGCGCATTAATGCCGGTGGCGGATTCCCATGAGTCTGTCTGAACGGTTTGCGCGGCAGGCCCTGTTGCTACCAGTATGCCCATTCCACCCATGGAAATAGCATTGGTCGCATCCGGGCCTAAGGCGGGGGTATCAACAAACTCTCCTGTACCCACCATAACGAAATCATTGGCCGCAGCTGCACCAAATGAGACCAGTAAACATCCGCAAGAAAAGGCAGAAATAATTCCACCCTGACGCCGGGGTTCACTGGCCCAACCACCCAGCGGTTCCCACGTGGCACCACCATCATCGGTATACCATATTCCCCCTTTGGCCGTGCCTGCATAAGCACGCCGCCCATCGTTACTTACCACCAAGTCACGCACTCGACCCGATACCCTAGGACGATCTGCTGCCTGACCACGACGCACCACCGAGGGACCAATGGGGTTCCATCGGTTAATGTTGTTAGCCGGAAAAGCCATCGGGGCCGGAGCCCCCATTGCCGCAGCACGAGGGGCCGGCCCAGCACCCTCAGGGGCACCATCGAAATCGAGGCCTTCCCGCTCCATGTATCGTTCCAGCGCATGACGCAATGCTTCTCGATCTATAAAACCTGAGCTTTCTTCTAAAAAGGCATTCCTTGCTGCCGCATGTTTTTTCTTGGCAACTTTGCGCTCCCGGCGGCGCTCTTGAGCCTGTTCTAACGCTTCTGGCTCTGGAATATCTGTCATTGGTCTTCTCCCTCTATGATCCTGATCCAACCCTCTTGGAACTCGTGGGGCATTCGGGGTAGCAACGCGGACTGGGTGGCGGAAACAATGGGGTCATCACGCCAGGTTAATGGCCCGGTGCGGCGGGTGAATTGCTGCTTGTCTCCCAGCAGGTTCACCTTGGGTAGACGAATTTCTTCCGGGTCCACCAGCACCGGGCCTACCCGCACCGAAGGAATCACCCGTTTTAAGCCATCACTGACCCAGGCATCGCTCAGTGCCAATGCCTTACGGGGAAGAATGCCGGAAGTAAGATGAACACGGCCAGCGGGCAACATTAGCATGGTAAGGCTATGGGTTTGTCCGGCGCGGATGTAGAGGGTGTCTTCTGCCACCAGCATGGGGTGGGACAAAGGCACCACATCCGGATCGCTCACCTGGCCTAGCAAGCCAAGCTGGCCACGGCTGCGTCCACTGTCCCGCGCCATGGCGGCCACCACTTTGTC
>JBFKSL010000173.1:0-8438 GCA_041626995.1 Ketobacter sp.
CTTCGTGAGGTGGCATCCACTCGTGTGCTCATTGCAGCAGGGCAACTGGTTGCAGAAGGTTTATCTCTTAAGGATGCCGCTTTGGCGGCTATTGCTGGCCCGTTAACGGATGATATTCAAGTGAGTAATGGTCTAAGAAAAATGGTGGAAGTTTATCTGCAAAACTAATGACAAAATCATGTATTTATATTTCGAAGGAGAAGAATGAGTGGGTGCAATCATAATGCTGGGGACATTGTGTTCTCTAATTGCCATTATTTTTACATTGGTGTTTAAGTTCGATCCTGATTTGCAAAAGCAGAAGGAACAGTCATGAACGAAATAACGCCTGTTTTAATGGTAGCAATCAGTTTTGCTTATATCGGTGGAGTTTTTTTTGTATTGCTAGGGATAGTGCTGAGTTATCAGAAGAGACGTCTACACCCGTTATTGCTTGTATGCATTTCAGCTATATCTTTTTCCTGGATAGAAGCGCCTTATGATTGGGCTGTTTACGCCCAGTTTCCTCCGGCTATTCCTCGCATGCCGGAATGGTGGCCACTCAATATGACTTGGGGTGGATTACCCGCAGCCGTTCCGCCAGGGTACATTGCCTATTTCGTTCTGCCAGCGTTTATTGGCGCTTACGTTGGTAGACGCTTGAGCGCTGTTTATAACACCCGTATATCAATAACGCTTCTGCTAACAGGTTTATGTGTTGGCTTTACCTGGGCATTCCTTTTCAATGCTTTGCTTGGTGCTCAGTTAGGTGTTTTTTATTACGGAAGGGTAATTGAAGGACTGGCGCTTTGGGAAGGAACGAAGCATCAGTATCCGCTGTATGATGCCTTGGCGATGGGTGTGCAGATGATGGTGTTTACCTATATTTTAGGGAGAACTGATAAAAAAGGTAGAACGTTTGTTGAAGTATGGGCAGAAAGCAGAACCCGTACACAGACCGGAGCTGCCTTGCTCTCCATTGCAGGTATTATCGTTATCGGACACACAGTGTACCTTTCTGTATTTATGCCTCACTACATTACCAAAGTGATGGGTTTGGTAACGGTTGGACCAACCGAACAATTATTTGAGGGTATTCCCAATCAACCGCTCTAGTGAACAAAACAGTTTAAAGGGGGTAAGGGTGGTCACGAAGGCGAATAAACTATTTATCATAATACTTGGCTTAACGTGTTTGCCGCTCCTCTGGTTTGGTTTGGAGCTCTGCATACTAGGGGGCTCAACTGTCTACTTATTTTCCGGCGTGGCACTGGCATTGACGGTATTTTTTTCTATTCGCCGATCTCGTTTAGCGCTATGGGTTTACGGACTCAATTACCTCGTTGTCTTGTTATGGGCCTTTTGGGAATCAGGTCTTGATGGTTGGGCAATAGCTCCGCGTATCGCGATGTTTACGGTGTTTGGATTATGGATGCTTGGCCCCTCTTATCGGGCGTACCTTGGATTGTCTCCTGATTATCTGGGCTCGCGGCTATTGTGGGGTTCGCTTGTCTCTGTTACAGCCATTGCGCTGGGTTTCATTTTCTATAACGACCAGCTGCCGGACAATAGATCAGGCGCCATTGAGTATACCCCTCCTGCCAAAGTAAGAGACGGAGAATGGCGTCACTACGGCAATGATCTCAGGGGCTCGCGTTATTCACCCCTTACGCAAATCACATTGGACAATGTCGGCTTGCTGGAGCCGGTGTGGACATATCATGCGGGAACTTCAGGCTATGAGCCGGAAAGTATGTTCGATGGCATACTTACGATCGAAGCGACACCCCTTAAGATTGGAGATCGCCTTTTTATATGCACCGGCTACAATGATGTCATTTCCATTGATGCTGAAACCGGAAAAGAAATCTGGCGTCACCACAGTCATTTGGATGCAACCGGAGTTTTTACTCGAACCTGCCGTGGGGTTGCGTATTACCAAGTCCCAGGTGCAAATGGAATGTGTTCGAATCGAATTTACACTGCGACACTGGATGCAAGACTCATTTCCCTGGACGCAGAAAGTGGTCAGCCATGTCCTGACTTCGGTGAGAATGGCGAAGTCAGCTTACTAACAGGTATGGGCGTTGTTGATAAAGGGTATTACTACGTAACCTCACCACCTACCGTGACTAAAGGTCGTTTGGTGCTTGGTGGTTGGGTGATGGACAACCAGCGAACGGGAGAACCCTCCGGGGTGATCCGCGCGTTTGATGCGGTTACCGGGGAATTTAGTTGGGCATTCGACATTGGTCGGCCTAACGAGCATGGCTTACCACCCGATGGACAGTCTTTCAGCCGTGGCACACCGAACAGTTGGGGTGTAATGAGCGCTGATGAAGAACTTGGCTTAGTGTACGCACCAACGGGCAATGCTACACCCGACTACTTTGGAGGTTATCGCAGCGATAACGATGAACAGTATTCCAGTTCAGTGGTAGCCTTAAGGGCTGAGACGGGGGAGGTGGAATGGTCATTTCAAACCACCCACCACGATTTATGGGATTATGATGTCGCCTCCCAGCCGGTATTGATTGATTTACCCGACAATACGAAAGCGCTCCTGCAACCGACGAAGCGAGGGGAAATATTCTTCCTTGATCGCACCAACGGTAAACCGATCGCTGAGGTGCAGGAACTCCCAGTACCACAGGGAGCCGCCAAGGGAGACTGGACGTCGCCAACCCAGCCCTTTTCAACCGGAATGCCTTCATTCGAGGGCCCCCGTCCCAGCGAAAAAGATCTGTGGGGACTAACCCCTATGGATCAGGTCTACTGTCGAGTGAAGTTCATGCGCGCCAGGTTCGAAGGTACGATGACACCGGTGGGAGAGGAAAGGGCCACGGTTACGTGGCCGGGTTATCTGGGAGGGATCAATTGGGGAAGTGTGTCAGTTGATCCCATTAATCAGCTGATGTTTGTGAATTCCACACACGTGATGATGTATAACCAACTTATCGAACGTGAAGTCGCGGATGAAATGGGCTTAAAGCCATTCTCAGCAAAGGCAGGAGGAAATGGTAAGAGCGTAGCGATGATGGCTCCGCAAAGCGGCACACCCTATGCCATTTCATCCAAGCCTTTTCTTTCCTTTTTTGCGGTACCGTGTCAGGAGCCTCCTTTCGGCTTGGTCAGTGCGGTAGATCTAAAGACTCGAGAGCTTCTATGGCAAAAGCCTTTTGGGACAGCGAGAGATAGCGGTCCGTTGCTTCTACGCAGTTATTTGCCCATACCTATGGGAGTACCCAATTTAGGAGGTTCAACGACGACTGCCTCAGGGATCACCTTTATCGGTGCTACACAGGAGCGTGTGATTCGAGCTTACAACACAAAAACAGGGGAAGAGCTATGGCGCGCGCCACTTCCGGCGGGTGGCCACGCCACTCCGGCAGTCTACTGGTCAGAAAAAAGTAATCGCCAGTTCGTTGTTATCGCTGCCGGTGGACATGGTGCGATGCTTTCTGGAAAAAGTGATTCTATTGTTGCTTTTGCACTACCAAAACAAAAACCAAACTGATATTTGCTGATGTGATTAAGCGTCCACTTAATATATTTAACCTACGGTGCAATTAAAGCAGCACAAATTTCGCGTTTTTCTCGCTCTGGCAACCGATGCATCAATATGCCTTCGATAGTAAAAACGCTGATTTTTACTCTTGCCTCGATGTATTTGGGATCCAGCCCTGTTTGACGCAGCTCTTCTCGAAGTAATCCTTCACTCAATGTATGAAAGCGCTCATGCCACGCATAAACAGTTTCGGAACACTCTAATCGGTTATGCACCGTGCTGACCAGTCGATGAACTTCTGATAGTTGATCGGCTACCCAAAGAATACGATCTGCGAGACTAGAGGTGGGGAGCTGATAATACTCGGTTATTCGTGACGAGAATTCCTCATCCAATACTGCGATTAAAATCTCATCCTTGTCCCGAAAATACCAATAAATAGTATTGGGCGCGACACCCGCTGCCTTGGCAAGACGGCTCATGGAAGTGGCTTCATACCCATCTTTGATGAACAAGCTCCTTGCAGCCACCAATATCTCGTCACGTTTCTCTGTGTGATCCTGGTCGTGTTTGATTCTCGCCATGTTTGTCTCAGTCGCCGTTTGTCAGATCCAGAGTTTACACGGTTGAATGCCATTCAACAATATGGTTATACTTGCCTTGAACGGCATTCAACAAGACTGCGCTGGTGCCAATTGATAACTCCCAACTGTTTTAACACAAGCAAAAAATAGGAATCAGTATGCCTAATCGAACTAACCCCGATACATCAGATGCCAAAATAAGCTCCATTAAATCGAGCTTTATGGTTAATGGTGAAACGTGTGCAGCAACACTACATATTCCTGAGGGAATCGGCTCTCAAGCGTTACCCGCAATTTTGATGGTGGGTGGATGGGGGAGTGTACAGCAAGCATTAACGGTCTCTTTTGTAAATCGATTCGTAGACGCAGGATACGCTGTAATGGAGTTTGATTTTCCTGGGTGGGGCTTGAGTGGCGGTTGGCCACGCCAAGATATCTCTCCCTGGAAGCGTGTGAAAGCGACTAATGCAGCACTTGCACACCTGAAGATTCAAAAGAATGTTGAAGCGCATCGTATTGTACTCTGGGGTACATCCTTCGGTGGGGGGCATGTAGTTGACCTTGCAGCACAACATTCCGATTTGCAGGGCGCTATTATCCAAGTACCCATGCTCGATGGTGCTGCCGCAATACGAGCAACTCCGCCATTACGTTTAGCCCGAGTGATATCCTACGGTGTATTGGATCGATTGATTCCCCAACTTGGCATTCATATTCCCACCGTGGGTGGTGAAGGTGAGCTCTGCTCAATGGATCGCGATGGTGCTAAAGAAGCGCTGGAATTGGGGTTATCCATGCATGAGAACGCAAAGTATATCAATCGCGTTACTGCGCGTTCGGTGCTTAATGTGGGGATTTATCGACCTTGGCGACGCCTCAAGCATGTAAAGGTTCCAATGCTGATTGTAGGCGCTACTCGTGACACAGTGGCTCCATTTGTGGCCGATAAGATACAACGGATTGTTAATCCAAACCTGCAAGTTGTGGAGATTGATGCTGATCATTTTGATCCCTACTTTGAGCCATGTTTTCCTGAAGCAATTCAACCCCAACTCGAGTTTATGAAAAAAGTACTTCCTGTCTAAGTCGGCTAGCGACAAAAGATAAAGCTAAGATTCAAGGTGCGGTGCCGTGCAATCGGCGCTGCATTCTACTGGCATACATAAACATTTCCCTTCGAATCAACGCAGACATCATGTATGTGGTAAAAACTGGAGTAACCGAATTTTAAGCTAACAAAATTTCCATGGCCATCGAATTCAGCTGTTCCACTTTCCAGCTAGATTCATAGATTTCGCGTAAATTCACTGACGGGTCCTGATGCTGCAGCGGTTTAGCGTGGCTTGAGGAAAACAGGCAGTCTCTGGTAACGCCGTACCTGCAGACTACTGACCCATTGAGGCGGATCAGTGGAATCGAGCTTGATGCTCGACGTACTCTCAAGCAATAGCTGCAACACGGTTTGCGCTTCCAGGCGGGCGAGGGGTGCACCTATACAGGTATGGATTCCCCGTCCAAAGGTAATATGCTTCCTGGGACGGGTGAGATCTACATTATCAGCATTATCGAATGCCTCCGGATCTCGATTGCCCGCACCCCAGAACAGCAATACTGTCGCACCAGACGGAATAGGGACGTTACCTAGAACAGTGTCTTTCGGCGTCGAGCGCAAATGAAACCGAAAGGGAGATTCCAAGCGTAGGACTTCTTCGATAAAGGCAGGAATCAATTCCAACTGTTCACGCAGTGTGGTTTGCAAAGTCTGGTCGTCAGCCAGTATTCTGACAGCACTTCCCAACAGACTGGTTGTGGATTCTCCACCCGCAGCCAAGAACAACAGAAGAAATGCGCGGCCTTCCATTTCACTCAAAATACCATCGTCTATGCTGCGCTTGATTGAGCCCAGTATGTTCTGGCTGTTGGTTGAAACCCTGCGCAGTTGACCACCCACCCAGCGATAGATTAGATATGAGCGCAACATGCACCAACCCAGTTGGAAAATAGATGAAGATCCACTGACCACTGCCGTCGAATCAAATGCTGCTTGTAGCAGTTTGTTTATGTCGCTTTCCCTGAAGCCCACCAAATCACTGACGATTCTCATGGGCAGAGGATTACCAATTTCTGCCATAAAATCTGATCTTTCTTTCGACAGTGCCGTGTCTATGCAGTCCTTGGCAACCGCTTCAACCTCTGGCTTAAGTGCTGCTATTGATTTGGCAGAAAAGTGTGAAAAAACGGCTGTTTTGTGTTGGCTATGTATAGGCGGGTCAGCGGTAGCCAATACTGGTAAGGCTCCTGATTTGTAGCTTACCCGTCCAGGCAAGCCATTAAATTTTCGATAAAGCACGTTGGTTAGACTTGATGAAAAGTCTTCTACGCGCCGAGTCGCTTCCTCAAGAAGAGCGTGTCGGGTCACTATGTAAATATGGGTTCCCGGAACCTTCCAGACGGGCGCGTCCTTTTGGAGCTGCTGATAAAAGGGGTACGGATTTTCTAGAATTGACCGGTCCAGAAGCTTTGTTGCGGGGATGTTCTGCGACATAGCGGGTGACTCCTTGGATGGATCATGAAATACTGTGAACATAATGTAGCAATCGAACTAAATGACAGCATGCTGTCAAAAAGAAATGGGAGTGTCAAGTGATTGGGGTGTCTGACAAAAAGCTAAACCAAGAGACAAACGACTTAATTGTGGAAGTGTTCAGGCTCAACGGGCTTTTACTGACAACCGCTGACAAGTTGGTTTCCAAGTTTGGGTTGACCGGAGCCCGTTGGCAGGTGATGGGGGCGATTGCTCAGGTTGGTGTACCAGAGACCACAGCGAGGCTTGCAAGAAATATGGGTCTGACACGACAGAGTGTGCAACGGGTAGTGAATGAAATGGTGGCTGAAGGCATGCTAACGCTGCAGGAAAATCCACATCATAAGCGTTCGAAACTGGTTGTTATGACTGCAAAAGGCGAAAAAGCGTTCCAGCAGGCGATAGACCTGCAAGGCCCTTGGGTTAAGGCCTTATCTAAAGGGATTAGTAAGAAAAGGCTCAAAGAGGCAAAAGAGATCCTGACTATTTTAGGCTCTAGGTTGAACAACCAAAAATACTGAGTGTCTCTGCAGGCCTACTCTAAGAATTTACGATCAATTGATACCGCCACTAGAAAGGCATGGAATATAGACGCCAGAATGAATGGAATCAATTCCTGGGGGATCGGCAGTAACCGCGTGCGCCATCCCTAATGCTTTAGGGTTGCCAATTGAAATGTTATTCAAAAGTTGATCGCGCTTTCTATGAAGAGGAAGGTATTTTCGATGAATACACCATGAAAAAGCTGGCCTTAATGGAAAATGCAGAGCTCTCATCCCTAGAAAAGTCCACTGCTATAGCGTTACTTGAAGACACTTTACCTGTTTCTGTTCAACAACAAATCGCCTATAGATACTCGGTATTTGGATTAATCTGTTCTAAAGCGAGTGCAATGAATGCCGTTTGGATGTTCAATTGTTGCCACACATTCATTACAGTGCAGACAACGGCTTTTGAAATCGGAATTTTCTCTAGCTTTTAGTGGTAGGCTTGGGTCGCTCAATAGGCTACGCCCCAATTGTATAAAATCAAACCCTGCCTGCATCAGTGTTGTAAAACTGGTGTTACTGTTTGCACCACCCACGTAAATCATATTGCAATCAACTGCGTCCCGCAGCTTTTTTGCCTGCTCTAAAAAATACAATTCTTCATAGGGATAATTTTTAAAAAAAATAGGCCCAGCAATGTGCAGCATCACACGCATAAGTAGGTTTTTTTCCGCCTTTAACATGGGTTGCAAGATATTATCCCCGCGCAACATCATCATCGGACTCATGGTGCTGGTGCCACCACTGGTAACAATGCCGTCGATTCCAGCGTTATCCAGAAGCTTCCCGATTTCAATCCCTTCGCGATAAGTTAAACCACCCCGAACGCCTTCTGTTAAGCTGATTTTTCCAATTATCGGAAAATCATCACCCACTGCTTTGCGAACCGATTCCAGTACCTGCAACGGCAAACGCATACGGTTTCGCAATGAACCACCATACTGATCTGTGCGCTTATTGGTTTTTGGGCTCATAAATTGGCAAAGACCATAACCATGACCTAGATGTATTTCCAAACAATCGAAGCCTACTGATTTCATAAACGCAGCGGCTTCTCCGTAACGTTGAATAAGTCGATTGATATCCTGTTGATTCATTGCATCACAAAAAATCATTCCCTGAGCAACACCCAACATGTTGATGCCAAAACTAGGCCCAAGGGGACGTTTTCGTTCAAGCTGACGGTTTTTGGAAAAACCGCCGCAAAAACCCATTTGCCCGCTGACTTTACAACC
>JBFKSL010000174.1:0-8432 GCA_041626995.1 Ketobacter sp.
CGGAATGGTTGCTGGGTTTGCATATTAACCCACACGATTTGGCATCGACCATGCAGGCCTACTTTAAGGATATTTCGATCGGAGATATGGCGACCAGTACGGGGCGCTGGCTGGTAAGGCTGGAGGGCACCAGCAGTAGCATTGAAGATATCGAATCGTTCCCTGTGGTGACCGCTAAAGGTGTGGTGACTCTTGGCAGCTTGGCTGAAATTTATCGCACAACTCCAGAGCCTGGCATGTTAGCGGCGTTTCAAGGTGAGCCTGCAGTGATTCTAAATATCACAAAGCAAGAGGGCGCCAATACGTTAGCATTACTGGATGAACTGCGAGAGTTTATTGAAGATGAGAACAGCGTAAAGCAAGGCTTGGGTTATGAGCTGCATCTGGTGGATGATCAAACCATCAGTACGCGCGATGCCATCAACCTTATGCAGCGTAATGCGGCCATTGGTTTAACGCTGGTTTTACTGGTTGTGTTTGTTTTTTTAGGCGGTCCAATTTCCCTATTAACGGGCATTGGTATTCCGTTCACTTTAGCTGCCACTTTCTTTATTTTGCATAGCATGGGTATGAGCCTGAACAATAGTGTGTTGTTGGGTGTGGTAATTGCCTTGGGTATGCTGGTAGACGATGCTGTGGTTGTGGTGGAAACCATATACTACCGATTACAGCAGGGTGAGAAAGCAATGGATGCTGCGCTTTCAGCCTTAAAGGAAGTTTCTGCTCCTGTTTTTACGTCAGTGCTAACCACAATATCCGTATTCCTTCCTCTCATGTTGTTACCAGGAATAATGGGCGAGTTTTTACGTGTTATTCCCATGGTGGTGTGTATCGCGTTGGCCATTAGCTTGTTAGAGGCGTTCTGGATGCTGCCAGCCCACGTGGCGGGGCTAAAAGTCAGTTTTGATAAGACATCCAAAATTCAACGTTTACGACAGCAATTTACTCGAACGATTCGCCATAAATACAGTCTTCTACTGGTTAGAGTATTGCGCCATCCATGGTTCACCGTTTTGGGTATTTTGGTGGCCGCTGCTTTTGCTTTAGTGCTGTTGGCAAGTGGTATTATTCGTTTTAATTTTTTTGCAGCTGATCCATTTCGGGTGGTCTATGTTAACGCTGAGCTGCCAACGAATAGTACTGTTCATGATACGTTGGAAATTGCTAAGCAATTGGAACAAAAAGCCATTGCTGCTTTGGATCCCGGTGAATTGAGATCCTCTGTTATATACAGCGGTCAAATGTTTACACAAACCGAACCGTTGTTTGGGGAAAACTATGGTCAAGTGTTCGTCAGTCTAAACCCCATACGTGGCGACATGCGAGATACCTACGCGGTTATTGATGCTGTGGAAAAAGCAGTGGGTGATCAATTGGCGGACGCAAAAGTATCGGTGTTTGTTGTGGAAGATGGGCCTCCGGTAGGTCAGGCTATCAATGTTAAGGTGCGTGGTAATGATTTTGACGAAATCGAAGCTGCTGTTGAAACTATTACAAGCCAAATCAAGGCAAATCCGCTGTTCAAAAATATCAATTTGGACTTCAAATCCGGAAGCCCGCAAGTGAACTTCACTTTGAATGGCGATGCGATTCAGCGCGCGGGTATATCGCCTCAGGTTGTAACCAGCGCCTTGCAAGCTCATGTAGATGGAATACTGATAGGGAATTATCAGCATCTGGGCGAAGAGGTGGATATTCGCCTAAAGGTTAAAACTGGAGAGCACGAATCCCTTGAAGATCTTTTGGATTTCACATTGGCCACTGCCAATGGAGAAATGGTTGCTTTAAGTACGTTGGTGAATGTGGAGTATGGTGTTGGTCAGCAAAACATCCGGCATTACAACTTCAAGCGTGCGATTACCATTTCAGCTGATATTGAAGAAGACCAGATCGATACGGTGGAAGCCAATCAGTTGATCAAGGATTTTTGGAAAACCGTTCATCATCAGCACCCCAATATCGAATTGGATTTTTCCGGCATGTTAGATGATATTGAGGAAAGTCTGGCAGGAATTAAAATGTTTTTCCTTATTGGTATTGGCTTGATTTATTTGATTTTGGGTACGCAGTTTAAAAGTTACACTCAGCCTTTACTGATACTGATATCCGTTCCATTGGCGTTTATTGGTGTAGTGTATGGGCTGGTGATAACCGGTAACCCCATGAGTTTTAGCACCATGTATGGCATTGTTGCGCTTTCTGGCATTGCGGTTAACTCGGCTATTGTGTTGATTTCAGCCGCTAACGCTCGCTTAAAAAATGGAATGAGCCCTTTGCATGCAACTATCTACGCTGGGCGGCGTAGGGTTGTGCCTATTTTAATTACCTCAAGCACTACCATTGCCGGTTTGTTTTCATTGGCCGCCGGTATTGGCGGTAAGTCTTTAGTTTGGGGGCCAATCGCAACGGCCATCGTTAGCGGGCTTTTGTTCTCCACGGTATTAGTGTTGGTGGTGATTCCTTTAATTTATTACGCATCCGTGCGTAAACGTAAATCCCTAGTGGTGCAGTGATGGATTATTTTCCACGCCAATTTAAACTGTAAAGGTCGTGGCGGCGATCCTGTAGGTTTTTAACGGTACCGTTATTGCGTGCCATCATTAATGTTTCAGGTCGCAAGTCTGCGAAGGCGACCATTTCCACATTAGGGGTTGTGTCTGCGGCAACGCCATCGCGTGCAAAAGGGAAGTCGCACGGTGTAAGAATGCAGCTTTGCGCGTATTGAATATCCATATTGTTCACTTTGGGTAAGTTGCCAACATTGCCAGACATAACCACATAGATCTGATTTTCCACGGCTCTGGCCTGGCAACAATAGCGAACCCGTAAATAGCTTTGCCGCTCATCGGTACAGAAGGGCACAAATAAAATGGAAATACCCTGGTCAGTTAGGTGTCGAGCCAGTTCAGGAAATTCCGAGTCGTAACAGATCAGCACACCAATAGGGCCACAATCGGTTTCAATGGCTTTAAGTGTATTGCCACCTTCGATATTCCACCAATAGACTTCATTGGGAGTTGGGTGAATTTTCGGTTGCTCGTGAGTGGAGCCATCTCTTAAAAATATATAGGCAATGTTTTCCACGCGACCATTGGGCATGATGGTGGGGTGTGATCCTCCAATAATATTGATGTTATATCTAATGGCCATATCACGTAGCGCTTCTTTAAAACGTGGTGTGTATTTAGTTAGCGCCTCCATGGATTCCATGGGGGAAAGAGCCTGGTCTTCGATGGAAAGCAGCTGCAAAGCAAACAGCTCTGGGAACACAACAAAGTCGCCTTTGTAGTCGGCCACCACATCCACAAAGTATTCTACGATAGAAAGAAACTCATCAAACGAGTGTACCCGGCGTTGCATATACTGCACTGAGCCAATGCGAATGGAGTCAGGAACCCGGCCGCCGTATTTCTTCTGATCTGCTTTGTTTTCCTCGGTGGGCACTTTAGGATTGCGCCAAATTAAATGTATGGCATAACCCATGGACTGTATGTCCGCGTCCAGATAATGGGGGATAATGCCGTGTACCTCAAAACCGTTGTGCAGTTGAAATGAAAGCACTGGGTCGCGCTGTTTTTTCTGCACCACTTGGTCAACGTAGTTTTCCACGGTGCCAAAACGCTTAAGCCGGTTGGCTAAGGTGGGCAACCTACCGCCAAAGACAATGCCTTTTAAATTTAACTTTTGCGCTAATTTTTTACGTTCGTTATAGAGCCTTTGGCCCAGTCGGTATCCGCGATAATCAGGGTCAACCGCTACCTCCATTCCATACAACCAGTCTCCGTCAGGGTCATGGCGGGAAGCATAACCATTACCAGTGATTTCGGTCCAGTTGTGTGAGGATAACGCTAGTTTTTCGCTAATGCGAAACGTTGCGCAATAACCAACGACTTTTTCATCGATCGTAATCACAAACTGTCCTTGGGGAAAATGATTGATTTGCCCGGTTATCGCGCCTTCTGAATAGCCATACATACCGGTGTTAGCATAAACTCGGCTGCTGAGATCGCAAATCTTTGTTGCATCCTTTAGGGTCGCATTGCGAATGGTTATTTGGCTTTTGGGGTTGGATAGGGTGTTTTTAGGAGGCATGCGTTTTCCTGAAAGTAAGTATCCTTAAGAAAAAAGTATATGCTTTTTAAAAGCATAAGCACGTTGTTTCTATCGCTAGTAATAAATCAACCTTTGCTGTTTTCCAATAACTGCAATATCGCCTTTGCGGCGTTCGAAAGTGAGTGAGCAGGGTGATAAACCACGCCAAGCTCCCGCGTAAGTCTGTTACCTTTCCCGGTCACATCTTTAACAGGTAGTTGTTTCACCTCATGGTCTATCATGGTGGCAGGCAGCACCGTCCAACCCAAGCCTATGGACGACATCATTTTGATGGTTTCCAAATAGTTGGTGGATATGGCCACATTTATATTCAATTGATATTTTTTAAAAAGTCCCTCGACGATTCGCCGAGTGAAGGTGGACATGCTGGGTAATATAGCTGGATAGTTGGCAAGCTGTTCTAAAGATACTTCCTTCATTTCTGCTAGCGGGTGATCCTGAGCAACCATAAAAGCCAAAGGGTCATCCCAAATAGCTTTTGCGTGTAATCCTGGGTTTTCATCTGGTGGCAGAGTAACAATGCCAAGTTCCAGTTTGCCTTGCATCACTAAATCGAATGCCATTTCCGAATCGATAAACTGAATGTCCAGAGAAACATTTGGGTATTTGCGCGAAAAACGCTTTAAAATGGGTGGTAACCGATGCAAGCCAATATGGTGTGAGGTGCCAATTTTTAACGAACCACGAACTTCACCATTCAAATTGGAAAGGGCTCTGCGTACATCTTCCATTTCCAGGAGAATCTTATTGGCACGGGGAAGCAGATCGCGCCCAGCTTCAGTAAGAGATATCTGTCGACCGATACGATCAAACAACTGGCAGTCAAAATGGTCTTCCAGCTGACTGATACGCTTGCTTACGGCGGGTTGGGTTAAATGCAGTTGTTGCGCTGCCAGTGAAAATGAACCTGATTCAGCAACGGCCACAAAGGCTTTGAGTTCTGCGATTTCCATGTTGCCTTCCGTTTCAAGTAAATCCTATTTATAACTAATTGTAATCCATTAAATAAAAAATATGAATTTGTTTTATGGAAGACTGGGTATTAGGATTAGCAGCATAGTAAAAACCCAATTAAAGAGAGGAATGGGCCATGTCAGGTAAAACCCTGTACGACAAATTGTGGGAAGCTCACTTGGTGAAACAGCGCGAAGACGGTACCGCGCTGATCTATATCGATCGTCAATTGTTGCATGAAGTAACCTCACCTCAGGCCTTTGAAGGTCTGCGCATGGCCGATAGAAAGCCTTGGCGTCTGGACGCTAATATTGCTACGCCAGATCACAATGTGCCCACAACTGATCGCAGTGGCCCGATTGCTGATGAGATCGCGCGTATCCAGGTTCAAACACTGGATGATAACTGCGATGAATTCGGAATTGTAGAATTTAAGATGGACGATGAGCGCCAGGGTATTGTTCATGTCGTGGGGCCAGAGCAGGGCGCTACCTTGCCCGGCATGACTATTGTCTGCGGAGACTCACACACTGCTACCCATGGTGCCTTCGGTGCTTTGGCTCATGGCATTGGCACGTCAGAAGTAGAACACGTGCTTGCAACTCAGTGCTTGATTCAGAAAAAGATGAAAAGCATGCAGATTCGAGTTGAAGGCAGTTTGGGGCAGGGCATCACTGCTAAAGATGTGGTGTTGGCCATTATCGCCGAAATTGGCACTGCTGGCGGCACTGGTTTTGCCATCGAATTTGCTGGGCCTGTGATTCAGTCTTTATCTATGGAAGGGCGCATGACAGTGTGCAACATGGCTATTGAAGCTGGTGCGCGCGCAGGTATGGTGGCAGTGGATGACAAAACCATTGAATACTTCAAAAATCGCCCTTATTCGCCCAAAGCTGAGCAGTGGGATCAGGCAGTGGCGTATTGGAAAACCCTGCACAGCGATGACGATGCTCAGTTCGACGAAGTGGTGGTATTGCAGGGTGAAGATATCAAGCCGCAAGTTTCCTGGGGCACCTCTCCTGAAATGGTCGTGGCTATAGATGAGCCTTTGCCGAATCCTGACCATGAGCAAGACCCCGTAAAAGCTGAAGGCATGCGTCGTGCTTATGAATACATGGGCTTGAAGCCTGGTATTACCATGGCTGAAGTGGTTCCTGATCGAGTGTTTATCGGCTCGTGCACCAACTCGCGTATTGAAGATTTGCGTGCAGCAGCCGAAGTGGCAAAAGGTCGTAAGGTTTCAGAAAAAGTGAAGCAAGCAATGGTGGTTCCCGGTTCTGGGTTGGTTAAAAAACAGGCTGAAGAAGAAGGCTTGGATAAGATCTTTATTGAAGCCGGTTTTGAGTGGCGTGAGCCCGGTTGCTCAATGTGTTTGGCCATGAACGCCGATCGATTGGGGGATGGTGAACACTGCGCTTCAACTTCAAATCGTAACTTCGAAGGCCGCCAAGGCTATGGTGGTCGCACCCACTTGGTTAGCCCTGCAATGGCTGCTGCCGCCGCGGTAGCCGGTCACTTTGCTGATGTTCGCGACATATAGGAGATAAATAATGGAAAAGTTTACCAAATTTGAAGCCGTTGTTGCGCCGTTGGATCGTGCCAATGTTGATACCGACTTGATCATTCCCAAGCAATTTTTGAAATCCATTAAACGCAGTGGCTTCGGCCCCAATTTGTTTGATGAATTACGCTATCTGGATGAAGGTCAGCCAGGTCAGGATTGTTCAGCTCGTCCTGTTAATCCCGACTTTGTTCTGAATAAGCCTCGTTATAAAGGTGCAGGTATCCTGTTGGCTCGCCGTAACTTTGGTTGCGGTTCAAGCCGTGAGCACGCGCCCTGGGCATTGACCGACTTTGGTTTTAGAACGGTATTGGCGCCAAGCTTTGCGGATATTTTCTTTAACAATAGCTTTAAGAATGGCTTGTTACCTATTGTTTTATCAGAAGAAATTATTGATGATCTGTTCAAAGCGGTAGAGGCCAGCGAAGGTTACCAGCTGACGGTGGATTTGGCTAATCAACACATTATTAAACCCGATGGCAGCATAATCGATTTCGACGTGGACCCATTCCGTAAGCACTGCTTGTTAGAGGGGTTAGATGATATTGGGTTGACGTTGCAAGACGCCGATGCCATCGAGGAATACGAAGCCAAACGTCGCCAGGAAGCACCCTGGTTATTCGATGCAATCAAATAAAGTAATTTAGAGATAATTTAGGTAAATCTATGACTAATAAGGTATTAGTACTTTCTGGTGATGGTATCGGGCCAGAGATAATGGAGCAGGGCCTGAAGGTACTTGAGTTCCTGAACAAAGATGAAAATCTAGGCCTGGAGATGGAGCAAGCGTTGGTTGGCGGTGCTGCTATTGATGCAACTGGTGGTCCTTTACCAGAAGACACCATGAACCTGGCGAAAGAATGCGATGCTATTCTATTTGGAGCAATAGGCGGCCCCAAGTGGGAATCACTGGATATTTCCATTCGCCCCGAAAAGGGCCTGTTGGGTTTGCGTTCTAATCTTGAGCTGTTCGGCAATCTGCGTCCGGCCATCCTCTATCCTCAGCTGGCCAGCGCATCCAGTCTCAAGCCTGAGTTGGTGTCTGGCCTGGATATTATGATCGTACGAGAGCTAACTGGAGGTATCTACTTCGGTCAGCCGCGCGGCATTCGCACGTTAGAAAATGGTGAGCGGCAAGGCTTTAACACCTACGTTTATAGCGAATCAGAAATCATCCGTATTGGCCGCTTAGCATTTGAGACCGCCATGAAGCGCAACAAAAAGCTGTGCTCGGTGGACAAAGCTAATGTATTGGAAGTCACCGAGATGTGGCGCGAAATCATGACAGATCTGAGCAAAGACTACCCAGAGGTGGAGCTGAGCCACATGTACGTTGATAACGCTGCCATGCAGTTAATCCGTGCGCCTAAGCAATTCGACGTGATGGTTACCGGTAACATGTTCGGCGATATCCTATCCGATGCTGCTGCCATGCTGACCGGTTCAATTGGTATGCTGCCTTCCGCTTCGCTGGATCAGAACAGCAAAGGCATGTACGAGCCTTGCCATGGTTCGGCCCCTGATATAGCCGGGCAAGGTATTGCGAATCCCCTTGCGACTTTCCTGTCGACCGCTATGATGCTGCGTTATTCTCTGAACCAAGGTGGCACAGCCGAACGCTTGGAAAAAGCGGTAAGCACTGTTCTGGATCAAGGCTATCGAACAGCCGATATATACACTGACGGCACCCAAAAAGTCAGCACCTCAGAAATGGGTGATGCAGTGTTAAAAGCTCTTCAATCTTAATGACATAACGGGAACAACAACATGAGCAAAACTTATGATGTAGCAGTCGTTGGCGCCA
>JBFKSL010000175.1:0-8429 GCA_041626995.1 Ketobacter sp.
ATGACAGCCATTACCAGAGTGCCGCAACTAATAAACGGCGAATTCCAACAAAGCGCCGCTACAAAATGGATTGACGTAACCAACCCTGCCACCCAGGAAATCATCGCTCAGGCACCTTGCGCTACGGCAGACGAAATGCAACAAGCCATTGCCTGTGCTAAGGAAGCTTTTAAAACCTGGCGTGACACACCTGTTCCTGTTCGTGCTCGTGTCATGTTGCGATACCAAGCATTGTTGAAAGAGCATCACGATGAACTGGCGGAAATTCTGGCGAAAGAAACCGGCAAAACTTTTGAAGATGCCAAAGGTGACGTGTGGCGTGGAATCGAGGTGGTAGAACACGCGGCCAATATTCCAAGTCTTGTAATGGGCGAAACCGTTGAGAACGTAGCAACCGCCATTGATACCTATTCCTACACACAACCCCTAGGCGTGTGCGCTGGCATTACTCCGTTTAACTTTCCCGCCATGATTCCATTGTGGATGTTCCCGTTGGCGATTGCTTGCGGAAACACTTTTATTTTAAAACCGTCAGAACAAGACCCAATGACGCCCATGCGCTTGGCTGAATTGTTTTTGCAAGCCGGTGCGCCACCAAACGTATTGCAAGTGGTTCATGGTCAAAAAGAACAGGTAGATACGCTGTTAAATGATCCAGAAATCAAAGCCATTTCTTTTGTGGGATCGGTAAATGTTGGTCAATACATTTATCAAACCGGCACGGCCAATATGAAGCGGGTGCAGGCTTTCGCAGGTGCGAAAAATCATATGGTGGTGATGCCCGATGCTAATAAAGATCAGGTGATCAATAACATTGTGGGGTCATCTGTAGGTGCAGCCGGTCAGCGCTGCATGGCCATTAGTGTATTGGTATTAGTAGGCGATTCGTCTCAGTGGGTCGACGACATTAAAAACGCCATGGGAAATGTTCGCCCTGGCGCATGGGATGATAAAGAAGCGGCCTATGGCCCGCTTATCAGTCCGCAAGCCAAACAGCGTGTATTGGGTTTAATTGAGCAAGGTAAAAAAGAAGGCGCAACCTGTTTGTTGGACGGTAGCGAATGTGTGGTCGAAGGATTTCCTGATGGAAACTGGGTTGGCCCAACTTTGTTCAGTGATGTCACTCCAGAAATGAGCATTTACAAAGAAGAAATTTTTGGGCCCGTGCTTTCGGTAATTTGCGTGGATACTTTGGAAGAAGCCATCGCTTTAATCAATAAGCACCCCTGCGGTAATGGCACTTCTATCTTTACTGCCAGTGGTGCTGCCGCCCGTAAATACCAGCATGAAATTGAAGTGGGGCAGGTGGGTATTAATGTTCCGATTCCTGTACCGTTGCCATTCTTTTCTTTCACCGGATGGAAAGCCTCGTTCTACGGTGATCAACATGCCTATGGCAAACAGGCAGTACGTTTCTATACTGAAACCAAAACCATCACGGCGCGTTGGTTTGAAAGTGACATTGAAGCCAGCGGCCCGAATATGACTATCCACTTAAAATAAAAAGATAAGCTATGGATTTCGAATTAAACGAAGATCAAAAGGCTTTTCAGGATGCGGCGCGTAGTTTTTCCAAAAGTGAATTGGAGCCAAATGCCGCACAATGGGATGCAGAGGCATTCTTTCCGGTTGACGTGATTCGTAAAGCGGGAGAATTGGGGTTTTGTGGTATCTATTCTCCGGAAGTAGCAGGAGGGATGGGCCTAAGCCGACTGGATGCGCATTTGATTTTTGAACAGTTGGCTCAAGGTTGCACGGCTACCGCTGCCTATATCACCATTCACAATATGTGCGCTTGGATGCTCACTAGCTTCGGCTCAGAGCACTTGCAGCAAACCTGGGGTGCTCGGCTTACTTCCGGCGAGCTGTTGGCATCTTACTGCTTAACAGAACCCAATGCGGGTTCTGATGCGGCATCGTTAAAAACGTCTGCCAACAAGCAGGGCGATCACTACGTTTTAAATGGCAGTAAGTGCTTTATTTCTGGTGCGGGCTCTACCGATGTATTGATCGTAATGGCTCGCACTGGAGGCGAAGGCCCTAAAGGCATTTCCTGTTTTTTGGTTCCTGCCGCTAGTCAGGGAATAAGTTATGGCCGCAAGGAAGAAAAAATGGGTTGGAATTGCCAGCCTACTCGCACCATTACCTTTGAAGATGTAAAAGTACCCGCCGAGAATTTAGTGGGTCAGGAAGGGGATGGTTTTAAGTTCGCCATGAAAGGTTTGGATGGTGGTCGCATTAATATTGCTACGTGTTCGTTGGGTGCAGCGCAAGCAGCGTTAGATGCTACCCAAGCCTATATGAACGAGCGCAAACAATTCGGTAAAACCATTTCTAGTTTTCAAGGTTTGCAGTTTAAGCTGGTCGATATGGTGACGGATCTGGTAGCGGCTCGGCAAATGGTGCGCTTGGCGGCATTTAAGCTAGATAAACAAGACCCAGAAGCCAGCGTCTATTCTGCCATGGCCAAGCGCTTTGCTACCGATGTGGGGTTTTCTGTGTGTAATGAAGCTCTACAGCTGCACGGTGGATACGGTTACATTCGTGAATATCCTCTGGAACGTTATATGCGAGACTCCAGAGTTCATCAAATTTTAGAAGGCACCAATGAGATTATGCGTCACATCATTGCCAGGCGCGTGTTGTTAGAAGGTGCAACGGAGATAATTCAATGAACGCTAATACAAAGACCAGTGATGTACTGTTTAGTGAATTGAATGCGCAGCAGGGGAAGAAAATTGGCGTTGCCACACTGAATGTGGAAAAGAAACTCAATTCCTTAAATCAGAATATGGTTCATGCCCTAACGGAACAATTTACCCGTTGGGCCGAAGATGATGCTGTTGCTTGCGTTTGGTTGGAAGGGGCGGGAGAAAAAGCTTTTTGTGCTGGTGGCGATGTGCGCTGTCTGCGCGATAAAATTGAAGAGGTTGGGGCACAAGAGGCCATTCCCTTTGTGCAGGGTTTTTTCGAAAACGAATATCGCTTGGATTATATGATCCACACCTATCCTAAACCCGTAATCGTATGGGGGCATGGCATCGTCATGGGCGGTGGTATTGGTTTAATGTCTGGCGCATCCCATCGTATTGTTACGGAAACGTCTCGCTTGGCCATGCCGGAAATTACCATTGGTTTGTACCCCGATGTAGGTGGAACTTGGTTTTTAAATCATGCTCCTGGCAGAACAGGTTTATTTTTAGGTTTAACCGGAGCCAATATCAATGCAGCTGATGCCATTTTTGTTGGCATGGCAGATCGTTTTGTTGCTAGTGGTCAAAAAATCGAGCTGCTTGAAAAGTTACAACAAATCAGCTTTAACGATTGCAAGCAGGATAACTCTGCAAAAATTCATTCGGTTCTGCGCCACTTGCAAGGCAAGCATCAAATGCCGAAATCTCAGATTCGTGAGCATTTTGATTTGATACAGCAGGTAACGGACGGTGATGATCTATCAGAAATAGTGGGAAACATTCTCGCCATTGATACTGATGATAAATGGTTAAAAAAAGCCGTTGCTACGTTGGCCTCAGGTTGCCCAACCACGGCACATCTTGTGTATCAGCAATTACAACGGGGCAATAAATTATCCCTGCCGCAAGTGTTTCAAATGGAATTGGTGATGTCTTTGCAATGTGCGTTGCACCCTGATTTTCCAGAGGGTGTGCGAGCATTGTTGGTGGACAAAGACGGTTCGCCAAAATGGCAGCATTCAAGTGTGGCCGATGTGCCCAGAGATTGGATAGAACAACACTTTCAATTGCCCTGGGCCGATGGCAGCAACCCCTTATCAAACATGGAATCACTATAGGAGAAGCACCATGGCAAAAATCGGATTTATCGGTGCAGGCAACATGGGTGGTCCCATGGCAATTAATTTGTTGAAGGCTGGCCATGAAGTTTGCGTGTTTGATCTGTCTGCGGAATGCGTGGCAGCCGTTACCAAAGAGGGCGCTAGCTCAGCTAAAACGCCTGCTGAGGCAGTACATGGTGCTGAATTTGTTGTCTCTATGTTGCCCTCAGGGCAAATTGTTGAAGATCTTTATATTCATAAGGATACGCTGCTGGAGCAGATTTCCAGTTCTACTTTGGTAATCGATTGTTCCACCATAGCGCCAGAGAATGCGATCAATCTATCCAAGGCTGCGTTGGAAAAAGGCATTGTGAGCTTGGATGCACCTGTTTCCGGTGGAGTTGGTGGCGCTAAAGCGGGCACGTTAACATTTATCGTTGGTGGTGATTTCGAAGCGTTCGAACAAGCCAAGCCCATCTTAATGAATATGGGTAAAAACGTATTTCATGCTGGTGATCATGGCGCGGGACAAACCGCTAAAATCTGCAACAATATGTTGTTAGCGGTGCATATGGCGGGTACGGCAGAGGCGTTGCAGTTAGGTGTGGATAACGGTCTTGATCCCAAAGTGCTATCGGACATTATGTTGCAAAGCTCCGGTCGTAACTGGTCTTTAGAATTGTATAACCCATTTCCAGGTGTAATGGAAAATGTGCCAGCTTCCAATGAATACAATGGGGGGTTTCAGGTTAATTTAATGAACAAGGATTTGGGTTTAGCTATGGAGGCAGCGCTCAAAAGCCAGTCAACGACACCAATGGGTTCATTGGCGAAAAGTTTATACAGCCAACATGCCCGCAAAGGTTGGGGCGTGAAAGATTTTTCCAGTATTCAGAAGTTGTATGAAAAAGATTAATTACGGTATGGCAAGCGGTTAACCCGCTTGCAACATAGCCATAGCCGCTTCCATTTCGGCAGAGAGATCCTCTTCGCCATCGTCATCCATATTAGGCTCCAGGCCCAAGCGATTAAAAGCGCTTATTGTGGACCAATCCATTTGCATAAAAGGGTGGTCTGGCTTGCCCATATAGGTTTGCAGATTCGCCACCATAACAATATCGGCATAGTCTGGTTTGTCGCTACCGGTATCACGATCAAATTGGGTGTAGTTGCCGGGTACAGCGATAAGCTCTTCGGGGAAATCCCAGGTTTTCAGGATCTTCTCACCCACTTTGGGGTGAATGGCTTTAATGACTTTCTGCAAGGTGATGGGGTCACTCAAGCGATCTGATTCTTCTGCATAGGTTAAAATGCGTAGTACGCCAATTTCATGAATCAAGCCTGCCAGGGTAGCTTGGTCAGGCTTAAGCTTGGTGTAGTGCTTACACAGCACGTTGGCAATACCGGCAACTTCTGTGCTGTGTTGCCAGGACTGGCGCATGGTTTTATCAATAAAATCAGAGGTGGCCTGAAACATTTGCTCCATAGCAAGGCCGGTTACCAGGTTGGATATGCACGTGATGCCCAGCCGGGCAATGGCCATTTGCACGTCCTGAATTTCATTTGCACCACGCATAATGGGGCTGTTGGCCACTTTAATGATACGGGCAGTCATAGCTGCATCGTTGTTAATGACTTTTGCCAAATCCGCTGCCGACGCGTTTGGGTCTTCCGCTGTTTCTCGTGCTTGTAAGGCCACTTCCGGCAATGTCGGTAGCACCAGTTTGTCGTTATCGATCAGTTCATTAATTTCTTGTAATGCAACTTCGGCAACATTCGTCATCAGGCGAGACTCCACTTCCTATGCGATAAATACAGGGTATGTATTAAGTTATAGCATAGGGCAGGGAAAGCACTTGGATTTGGCAGTCATCTTTTTGTTCTAACTTCAGGTTTTCTGATTCCGAATCAGGGGCTTTCAGCGTGCATAGAGCGCGAAGTGTGTGGTCGCTCACTCTGGCCACTTCCAAAATGCCTCCGCTTGAGCTGTCGCCGATTATTTTGTCGCCAGGCGTCACGGGTGCTATGAGGGGGGTGGCGCTGTTGAACTCGATAAGGTGAGCTCTTACTTTGGTTTGTCCGCGATAATGGATGCGCGCTACAATTTCCTGGCCTTTATAACAGCCTTTGTCGAAGCTTATGCCACCTACTAAGTCAAAATTGATCTCTTGCGGAATCCAATGTTCGGCAATAGCCAAATCAACTAAGGTAATACCCGCCTGAATTTGAGCCAGTTTCCAAGCATTGTCTCCGCATAGGGTAGCCCCGGCCTGTTGCAGTGATGCTAAGGTGTCAGCGGCGATGCTGGGTTCAATAAAGGCGAAATAGCCCAGTTGTGGCTCTTGAATCAGCACCGTTTGTTGCAGTTCGCAAATTTGACCCGCTTCCGGGTATTGACTAAAAACCTTATATATTGTCCGGTCAATTCCGCTGCCTCCCAGGCCCATTACTTGAAAGTCGGCACTGGCCTGAAGTGTAACTTTGGAAAATATGGCAAATTTATTCAAAGCTGAAAGAGTGGGTTCAATCTGATTGGCCTTCAGCAGCATGAAGAAAGCATCGTTGGCTTTGAAAGTAACGAACGTAGACTGGGCACGGCCTTTGGCGTTACAGTGCGCACCAAGCTTGGCCTGCCCTTGGCTTACAGCTTTCATATCGCAGGTTAGTTGGCCTTGCAGAAAGGTTTCTGCATCTTCACCTTCGATTTTGATTAGTGCCAATTCATCTAGAAGTGCTGCAAAAGGCTGATGTTTCAGTACCGTTGTGGCTTCTTCATCCAGATCGGTTACATAATTTCCCCAATTTGAATCCGTGTTTAGGCGACTGATGTCCGACCACATTTTGAACTCTACTCCTGAATGTCATTTTGATAATCGGAATCATACGGAGAAGGTTGACGAATGTCAGCGTTAAATCCTGTCCATTATTTCATTATAATGCGCCCTTTTGGTGAGAGAGAGTAATAGCCATGTCAGAAAATCAACCCGATTCCACTGTGGAGCAGGAACATATTCGACGTTTGCGATGGCAGTGTCGGCGTGGCATCAAGGAAGTGGAGGTGCTGCTAGTACCCTTTTTTGAGGAACGTTATCAGAGCCTTAACGAACAAGATAAGAAGTTGTTCGAAAAGCTTCTTGATCAACACGATGTGGAAATGTTCGAGTGGTTTACCCATCGCTCCAAACCTGAAGCACCCGATCTCGCCTATATCGTGAAGATGGTGTTAGACCGTGTGGGCGCCTGATCTTCATTTACAGCCTTCCCTGGCGTACACCTTTTTATTGGTGACGCTGCATGCGTTGGTGTGCGCAGTGCTGGTTAACTTATCTGGTTTGGCTTGGCTGATGGTGCCAGTGGTGGCGCTTGCCTTGGTATTTAATAGCATGAAATATGGGTTGTTGAAGTTACCGCGATCCATAAAACGCATTTGGCTAACGGAAGACGGCTGGATGATATTGCTGAACAACAACAGTCAGCAGGGGCCATTTCAATTACATAATGCCAGTCGTTTGGATAATCTTTTTGTGCGTCTGAGCTTCCATAGTTCAGGTTGGCGTCCAAAGCATATTTTGCTTGCTAGAGGAATGCTTGATAAGGAAACCTTCAGGCGCCTACAAGTATATCTGCGCTGGGCGCCTGATGTTAATGCTATTGGCGAAAATGGCTAGGGGGTTCGCCCGTCCAGCGTTTAAATGCTCGATGAAAAGTACTGTCATCACTGAACCCGGTTTTCTCTGCAATGTGAGTAATGGGCAGACTGGTGGTTGATAGCAATTTGATGGCCAGTTCAGATCGAATGGAATCCAATAACATTTGATAGCTTAAATTTCGTTCTGATAATCTCCGTTGCAACGTTCGCCCGGAACAATTCATTTTTTTTGCCACTTCTTCAATGCCCGGTGCACCGGAACCTAACATAGCAATAACATGGTTGGAAATTTCTCGTGCAATTCTGTCTTGGGAGCGTAATTGCATCAGTAAAGTGGCAGCTTGTTTTTCATACCAACGGAATACATTTCTGTTGGTAAAAGGGCTGTGGTAACTCAACGAATCAATATTTAAATCAAAGCCATAGTAGGGCTGATCAAATAACAGCTCGGTGTTGGAAAATACTTCATCTAAAACAGAATCTTTGCACACTTGTGCGTGCTTAACATAAAGTGTGCGCGGAACGTTTTGAGTGTCAAAACTTAAGTTGTTTGCAGAAGAGTACCAATGTGCAAGCAAATACTCCATAACATGACGGTGGGGTTGCATATTGCCGTGATCCAAAACAACCCGCAGTTTATTCTCCTTCGTGATCATTTCAAGATGAAGAAAGTCATAGGCTAAAGGTAAGTACTTTTGAATGGCATCCATGATTTGCGTTAAGTTTTCTCCCGCTATAGAAAGAAAATAAAACACGCCCATGGATTTTGGATAAAGTGCGCCTCCCATATTCATGCCGATGGCGTTATCACCGGTAAGGTCTTCCGCCGCAAGAAATATCTGCTCGAATAGGCTTAGTGGTGTACGGCCTTCAGTTGTGTATTGATTCTTGGATTTAATATTAAGCTTGCTGCATAACTCCTGATCTGAATAACCAAGGCTATTCATATACTGGAATACAGCATCATACAGCTCGAAAGCAACAGTA
>JBFKSL010000176.1:0-8403 GCA_041626995.1 Ketobacter sp.
GGGTTAATATGAATACACAGGCTTTAACTGAAGATCAAAGAGATTGCTTGCAAGAGGTGGTAAATGTCGCCATGGGCCAGGCGGGCGATTCGCTTGCTCGGTTTTTGGAGGTGTTTATACATCTGTCTGTGCCTCGAATTCGATTGGTTGCCCGTCAGGAGCTTTGCCCGGAACTGGAACAAATGGTGGGTGGCAAAGACGTCTTTGTGTCTGGTGTCAGTCAGGGTTTCTATCAACTCGATACCGGCACTGGGATTCGAGGTGAAGCTATTGTTGTATTTACCGATAGCTCTTTTCGTGAGCTAGCGGATCTTCTTGAATATGAAGATGATCTGGCGGAAGAATCTGAGAAAGAATTATTGATGGATGTGACCAACATTCTCAATGGCGCCTGCTTGAATGGAGTGGGTGGACAAATGGAAATGGAATTGGGTTTTTCACCACCGGCTATAATGGGGCAGCATATGCCCATTGCCAAGTTAATGGAGCATGAACAGGCTAATTGGGACCATGCTCTGTTGGTGGAAATAACCTATACACTGGAAGACCGCTCATTCACTTGCACCATGTTTCTGTTAATGCCCGGTGATTCCATTGAAGTGGTAAAAGCAGAGCTGGATCGTCTGCTGGAAGATCTGTAGTTTGATTGAGAACAATCCCTCTAAAGAATTACTAGAGTTTATTGTTGATCGAACTAATATTGGTCTGTTTATCCTGAATGAGAACCTTGAAGTTCAGCTGTGGAATAATTTTATGGCCACCAAGAGTGGTGTGTCTGCATCTGAAGTCATTGGTAAAAATCTTTTCGACTGTTTTCCTGATCTTCCTCAACGTTGGTTTGCCCGTAAAGTGAAAAGCGTGTTCATGTTAAAGAATTACGCCTTTGTTTCCTGGGAGCAGCGTTCACATTTATTTCCGTTTAAGCATAATCGCCCGGTAACGGGGGTAACCGAGTTTATGTGTCAGGATCTCACCTTAATGCCCATAAAAAATGCTGAGGGTGAAGTGGAAAGTGTGTGCGTTTCTCTATTTGATGCCACTGATACTGCGATTTATAAGGCCATGCATAAATCGGTTCTGGCAGAGTTAGAGGAAGCGAGTCGCACGGATGGTTTGACTCAGCTTTATAACCGTCGCCATTGGCAGGATAGACTTGATGAGGAGTTCAGTCGATCGCGTCGATATCAGCATCCGATGACGTTAATATTATTCGACTTAGATCATTTTAAATCTATTAATGATAACTATGGGCATTTAGCAGGTGATGCCATATTAGTCCGAGTCTCGGAAATTGTGCGTAAGGCCTTACGCGATTCTGATATTGCTGGCCGTTATGGCGGGGAGGAGTTTGCCATTATTCTTCCCAGCACGGATATGAGCGGCAGTTTGGTGGTAGCGGAAAGGCTGCGAAAAAATATCGAAGAATCGAAAGTTACATTTGATGGACAGGAGATTCCATTTACTTCGAGTTTTGGTGTAGCAGAATTTAATGATCAGCTTACCGATTCCGATAAATTAATTGCCAGTGCTGATGACGCGTTATACCAAGCCAAAGAAAATGGTCGTAATCAGGTTGTTGTTTTCCAAAGTGGTTAGTTAGGTTCCACAAAAGGTGTGTTCCACCACTTGATCGGGCATGGGTGGTTTAATGTATTTTTCTTTGCTGGGATCGAATTGGTGGGGTGTTGATAGCGCATCCACCAGCTCGTGGAAGGGTTTAAAATCTTTGCTAGATTGTGCTGCATTGATGGCTTCTTCCACCTGATGATTTCTGGGAATGATCGCTGGGTTGGCAGCGTACATTATTTTCTGTCTTTGTTGTGGTGAAAGCGTTTCCTGTTGTACTCGTTGTTCCCAGCTGTTTAACCAGGGCTGAAAACTTTCAGGCAGGGTAAAAACAGAATCCGGTAGGGGTGTGTGGATGTCAGAGCTGCACAACCTGTCAGCCAAATGACGGAAGGTTAGGGTAAAATCCAAATTATTCTGCTCCATCTGTTCCAGTAATTGCAGAATCAAATCCTGATCGTTTTCATCTTCAATCTGCAAGCCCAGTTTGGCGCGAAAGGTTTTTAGGTAGTAATGGGCAAATTTTCCAGGAAATAGATCAACCGTTTTTTGCGCCATTTTTAAGGCACGGGTTTCGTTTGCGTCCATGATCAGCAATAGGCATTGTGCCAGGCAGGTTAGATTCCAGTGAGCAATCTGCGGTTGATTACCATAGGCATAACGTTTGTGCTGGTCAATGGAGCTGAAGCAGGTTGCCGGATGGTAGTTGTCCATAAAGGCGCAGGGGCCGTAATCTACAGTTTGCCCACACAGCAGCATGTTGTCTGTATTCATTACGCCGTGAATAAAGCCCACTCCTTGCCAGCGCGCAATCAAACTGGCCTGGGCATCAATGACGCATTCCAATAAAGCCTGATAGGGATTGTCGGCCTGTTTTGCATCGGGGTAGTGACGATCAATAACGTGGTCTGCCAGTGTGATCAAGCTATCTGTATCGCCGCGGGAAGCAAAAAACTCAAAGGTGCCTACGCGAATGTGGCTTTTGGCTATGCGGGTAAGAATGGCACCGGGAAGTAAAGTGTCTCGTGCCACTTGTTCTCCCGTGGTAACCGCAGCCAAGCTGCGGGTAGTGGGAATGCCTAATGCAAACATGGCTTCACTCACAATATATTCCCGCAATACAGGCCCAAGTGGTGAGCGGCCATCTCCCATGCGTGAATATGGGGTTGTTCCGCTGCCTTTTAGTTGTACATCCAAACGTTGACCGCTTTGACTGATCACTTCTCCCAATAAAATAGCGCGGCCGTCACCCAGTTGAGGGTTCCACATACCAAATTGATGGCCAGCATATACAGTGGAAATCGGGTTGGCGCCAACGGGAATTTGATTGCCTGCCAGTACTTGCACCCCTGCGCTGGACTCTAATGCAATGGGGTCAAGATTCATTTCTTTTGCCAGTGCGTGATTCACCCGAATCAGTTCAGGTTTTTTCACGGGAGAGGGTAATTGTGGGCTATAAAATTTTTCCGGCAACGCTGCGTAGCTGTTGCTGAATTCAAATCCAAGTTGGGGCATGTTTAGGCCTAGGTTTAATACTTAACAAACCAATGTTTTTCCCAGGCATTGAATACACGCTCGGGATACCAGGTTTTTCCAACACTGCCATTGTATCTGGCCAGTGCTCTGATCATATTGCCTTTTTCCCGAGTAAGATAGGTTTTTAGAATCGCGCAGCCGTAACGGATGTTAGTGGCGATATCTGTAAGGTTATCTTTGTCGCTGCCGATTTCGTTCTTCCAGAAGGGCATCACCTGCATTAAACCCTGTGCACCTACCCTGGAGATGGCGTAGCGGTCGAATAGGCTTTCCACATGCATCACTGCTAAAACCATTTCCGGTTTTAGTTCAAATCGGTGAGATTCTTTGTGAACTAATTCCAAAATGGTCATGCGCTCAGACGGATCTTTCACGTAGCGCGACAGGCGGCCGTTCATGTCTACCAGCCATACTTCGGCATCGTAGCGGTCTTTGAAACTGTTGGCGTTGTTGATGGTTTGTTGAAGCAGCATGCGCATCTCATCGTCAGGCCGCTCGATGGTAGCGGCCTGAACCAATCCACTGAAGGTGGAGACTAAAAACCCAATAAAAATTAGGTAAAACACGTGCTTCATAACAATAAACAGTTTAGCAGGAGAGGTGTAATCTGTTTTTGATGTAGGCCTCTAATTCCGCAACCGGCACGCTAACTTTGTCATTTTCGCGACGGTGTTTGTATTCAAAAGCGCCGTCTTCCAAGCCGCGGTCACTGATAACGATACGGTGTGGAATGCCCACCAGTTCAATATCAGAGAATTTCACTCCAGGGCGTTCTTTACGATCGTCGTAGAACACTTCCACACCCAGGTCGGAAAAGGTTTGGTAAAGCTTGTCGGCTGCTTCTTTTACCGCAGGGGATTTGTGTGCGTTTAAAGGCACAATGGCTAGCTGAAACGGGGCAATGGCTTCAGGCCAGATAATGCCGAATTTGTCGTGGTTTTGCTCAATAGCGGAGGCCACCACACGGGTAACGCCGATGCCATAACAGCCCATGGGCATGATATGGTTTTTGCCATTTTCATCCAGCACGTTGGCTTTCAATGCTTTGCTGTATTTGGTTCCCAGCTGGAATATGTGGCCCACTTCAATTCCGCGCTTAATATTTAGTGTGCCTTTACCATCTGGGCTGGGGTCGCCTTCCACGACGTTACGAATGTCCGCTTCTTCCGCGTACTGGGCATCCCGCTCCCAGTTTGCGCCCGTGTAGTGGAAACCGTCTTTATTGGCACCACAAACAAAGTCACTCATATTGATAACACTGCGATCGGCAATTACCGGAATGGATAAATTCATTGGGCCAATGGAGCCAGGTTTGCAGCCTACTGCGGCTAAGACTTCTTCATCACTGGCAAATTGCAAAGGTGCTTTCACCAGTGGGTGTTTTTCCGCTTTGATTTCGTTCAGCTCCTTGTCACCGCGCAGTGCTAACGCCACCAGTTTTACGGAATCGTCTTCGCTTTCACCGTGAACAATTAAGGTTTTTACAATGCTTTCTGCGGATACGTTTAAGAAAGCAGACACTTCTTCGATAGTGTGTTGGTCTGGTGTGGCCACTTCTGTGCAGTCAGCACTTGGGGCAGGGCGTTGCTCACCGATCACCAATGCTTCGGCCATTTCGATGTTGGCGGCAAAGTCACTTTGGTCGCTAAAGGCAATGTCGTCTTCACCGGAATCTGCTAATACATGGAATTCGTGAGAGCTGTTGCCGCCAATGCTGCCGGTGTCGGCTAATACAGGTCGAAAATCCAAGCCTAAGCGAGTGAAGATGTTGGAATAGGTTTGGTACATCACATCATAGGTGGCTTGAAGGGAGCTTTCGTCCAAATGGAATGAGTAGGCATCTTTCATGATGAATTCCCGTGAACGCATGATGCCAAAGCGAGGGCGAATTTCGTCACGGAATTTGGTTTGAATCTGATAGAAGTTGCAGGGTAGTTGCTTGTAGCTCTGAATGTTGTTACGCACCATATCGGTGATCACTTCTTCGTGAGTGGGGCCGAGCACGAAGTCACGATCGTGACGATCCTTGATGCGCAGCAGTTCAGGGCCATAGGCATCCATTCGATCGGATTCCTGCCACAGCTCAGCGGGCTGAACCACTGGCATTAGCACCTCCATGGCGCCAGACTTGTTCATTTCTTCTCTAATGATCTTTTCTACTTTTTGCAGCACACGTACACCTAATGGTAGCCAGGTATACAGCCCAGAAGCCAGTTTGCGAATCATGCCAGCACGCAGCATTAATTGGTGGCTGATGACTTCGGCATCCGCAGGGGTTTCTCGTTGGGTTGCGAGCAAATACTCAGTGGCTTTCATAGGGGGTACTCTCAAACTGAAATCGAATGGCAAATTGGGCTCGATTTTAAGCTTTGTTGAGGCGTATCACAATGATGGAAGCTTTTGTAGGGCAGAAATGATCGAGGAATCTTGAAAGTTGGGGTAGTGCTTGTGGGAGATAAAGAAAAGGGGGCGTAAAGCCCCCTTTCTATTACTTCTCAGCCATATCCTTGAGTTTCTTCAAGGGGCGCACTTTAACAACGTTACGTGCTGGTTTGGCTTTAAATACGGTTTCTTCACCGGTGAATGGGTTAATCCCTTTGCGAGCTTTGGTAGCAGGCTTGCGGGTAACCATGATTTTCATCAAACCAGGAATGGTGAAGTGGCCAACGGCACGTGGTTTAACGTGAGATTCTACCAACACACCCAGCTCATCCAGTACAGATTGAACCTGCTTACGGCTCAGCTCGGTATTTTCAGCAATGGTGTTTAGAATTTGGGTTTTGGTCATGGCTTCTTTTGCTGCGGTAACTTTACGAGCAACAGGAGCAGCTTTTTTAACAGCGGTTTTTTTAGCAGCTGCTTTTTTGGCTGGAGCCTTCTTAACAGCAGTTTTCTTGGCGGCGGTTTTCTTTGCAGGAGCTTTCTTTTTTGCAGGCATAGTTGCGTCCTTTGATTTTAGTTGTCACCTGTTCTGGGAGAATGTTTAATGCTGGGTTCCGAAAAAAAACCTCCACATTAAAAAACACCTACAGTACAAGCTGTCGCCGCTAATTATTGATCCAATTTTCAGGTTCAGCAAGTAAATAAAGCTATTTTTTGCCTGTTTTTATAGGGTTTTGATAAAAAAATCGGAATTTTTACTGACTGGTCTGTAGTGAACGGGCCACTTCGTTAAAAACTTCTACCCAGGCCGGGTCGAAATGGCTTCCCGCGCAACGGTTGATTTCCAAGATAGCGCGCACAAAAGGGCGCTTCATTTGCGTACTATAGGCGCGTTCGTGGGTGCGTGCATCAAAGGTATCTGCAATGGCTAAAATCTTTGCGCCTGGGCAAATATGTTCACCTTTGATTCCTGCAGGATAACCTGAGCCATCCACACGCTCGTGGTGTTCCAATACAATGTAACTGGCCTGCTCCCACTTTTTCATCCCAGAAATTAAACCGAATGCCTGCTGGGTGTGAGCACGTAACAGGCCTCTTTCTTCGGCGGTTAATGGTGAGGTTTTATGCAGCACATCTAAGGGCAAAAAGGCCATGGCGATATCATGGGTGTAAATGGCTGCAGCCAGTTGAGTGGGATCGACCGGCTCGCCTGCTTTTTTGTTGATAGCCAGGCTTAGCTGCAACATGCGCGCGCTGCGTCCCTGCCAATAATAAGAGCGCTCCTCCAAAGGGGATGCCAATTGCTGGAAGAAGCGCATGTCTTCATTTATTTCCACGCCATAGGTTTTCAGAATGTCGTCAGCTTCTGGCTGAGCCGGTAAAGATTTTTCGCCCAAAGATGGTAGAGGAGTAGCCGCCTTCAATTCGGTTTGTGGTTCCATGGTTTTAATGACAGTTTGGGTAACCTGCCCCCGTTCCTGGTCGGATACTTCGGTGATGCGGCTGATGTCTTGGCATAAATGATTCAATTCAGATTCGGTATAAGGCTCTGGGCTGTTCTCCAGTTTGGCTTCCACCCATTGCTTGGTTTTGTCCATGGCCAACATAATCACGTCGCTCATTAGGGTGTCGAAGGGGGCTTGTCCATTGCGAATCATGTCGAGCACATCTTCCACGCTTTGTAATAGTGGCGTGAGATCTTTTAGGCCCACGTAAATCAGGTTGCCTTTTATGGTGTGGACCGAACGGAACAGGTCGTTGAGAATGGTTGGGTCGTCAGGGTTATGTTCAAGATCAATTAGGGCGTTCTCGCAATGCAGATGTGCATCCTTAAAATCCAAAAAGAAATCTTCCATAAGGTCATGGTGGAATTCTTCTTCGCGGCGTTGTTCTTCTTCCTTCGATATGTGAGCCATGTTCCTTCTCCTTTAAACACCTATATAGAAGAAGTATAGGCAGCTCACTGCAAATGAACGCCCCAGTTACTGCGAAATCCCTGGCAACCCGTTATAATGTGGCCCCTTTTTCTGAATGGTTGCCATGGAAAGTGGTGGCGACTGAATTTAACTTGTTTAAAAACAAATAGTTAAGGTAAGTAGTTCGAGGTTATTCTGTATGCCAATTTATGAATACCAATGCCAGTCTTGTGGTCACGAGATGGAAGCCATCCAAAAAATGAGTGATGATGCCCTCACAGACTGCCCCGAATGCAAAGAAAGCGCCTTGAAAAAGCGAATTTCTGCCGCTGGCTTTCGCCTATCAGGCAAAGGCTGGTATGAGACCGATTTTAAAACCGGAAAGAAAAAAAACCTGGTGAATCAGGACAAGGGCTCATCCGGTTCCTCAGATAGCAGCAGCTCGAAAGCAACCGCTTCTAGTTAAACGAATCCATTTATTTGTAATAGGTATTAACATTATGCGCAGCCATTATTGTGGCCATCTTAACGAATCCCACATTGATCAGACAGTAACGTTATGCGGTTGGGTTCACCGCCGTCGTGACCATGGTGGGGTGATCTTCCTGGATCTTCGTGATCGCGAGGGCGTTGCTCAGGTGGTAATTGATCCGGATACCGAAGAAGCCTTTGCCCTGGCAGAAAAGGTGCGCAGCGAGTATGTACTGAAAGTTACCGGCCGTGTGCGCCTGCGCCCTGAAGGCACACAAAACCCAGACATGCCAACTGGCATGGTTGAAATGCTGGGTAAAGAGTTGGAGATTCTGAACGCATCTGAAACCCCTCCATTCCAATTGGATGAACATACTAACGTGGGTGAAGATGTTCGGCTGAAATACCGTTATATGGATTTGCGCCGTCCGGAGATCCAAAACCGGTTGGCTTTCCGCTCTAAGGTGACCACTGCTATTCGTAATATTCTGGATGGTGAAGGTTTCTTGGATGTGGAAACCCCCATTCTTAC
>JBFKSL010000177.1:0-8331 GCA_041626995.1 Ketobacter sp.
ATGATGACTTCGTGGTCAGGGCGCGCCGAATGCATCGATTCCTCAGGTGCAAAGGCAGTCATGTTCATGCGACGGTCTCCTGTACGTTGGAGCAAGCCGGAACGTCGTTACCAAAATCGTGGCGATTTTGAGCTTTAACCGGGGCACTGCGTAACTGCGTTTGTACGAAGTTGATCAGCCGTTCGGTGTCTTTTCGTGCTTCCGGCAGCAGTAGCCGCAAGATCGGCCAGACATGCGGCATGTCTGGTCGCGATAGCAGTTTCACTGGCACGCCTGCCTGGCGTGCGCGTTCGGCCACGGCATAGGCATCATCGCGCAAGCATTCCTCCTCGCTCACCGTCAGCATCAATGGTGGTAGCTGTCGGTAATCGCCACGGCACGGGGAAGCGTAGGGGTGCAGCGGATCGGCGCCCTGCAGATAGAGCTTTGTGGCACCATCGATCATTGCTTGGGAAAGCATCGGATCGGAGTCGTTGTTGGCTTGCCGAGACATCAACTCGCCGGTGGCATCGGCACCTGGAGAGATGGCGATGGCACATACCGGCATCGGAAGTCCCTCGTCGCGGGCGCGCAGCAGTGTAACCAGCGTCAGATTACCGCCGGCAGAGTCACCGGCCACGACCAATGGCCGAGGGTCGTCAATCAATTCACGGTACACGCTCAAGGCATCGTCCGGTGCGGCCGGATAGGGATGCTCCGGGGCTAGCCGGTAATCGGCAAGAAAAATACGCGCGTTCAGCGCCTGGGCCAGCCTGCCACAAAAATTGTGGTAGGTGTCGAGGCGGCCACCGACAAAAGCACCGCCGTGCAGGAAAAGCAGCGTTACGGTCGGAGTGGCGGTGGTCAGCCACTGTCCTGGGATATCGGCGACACGCGCATACCTAAGGCTAACACCGCTTGGCAGCAGTGCGGGTAACAAAGGCGCATTCATAACCTTACGCAAATGACGAACCAGATGTTCGGGATCCTGAATATCGCGTTTCATCACAACGCGGAAAAGGGGCTTAATAATTTTTGCAGGAAGTGATGCCATTAGTGTCTCCTAATTCAGTCGGCCAGCAGGTGATAGGTCTCACCCACGATACGGGTGTACAAGCGAGGCATGAGGCGTTTGAAACGCCAAGCCATGAGGCCATCAATTTGCGGCAGCATATAAAGTTCCCCTCGATCCAGCGCATCGAGTGTTTGTCGGGCGACCTTGTCGGCTGTGGTCAGGGCGAAGCGGGTCATGGCAGAGCGCGCAAACTCTCGGCGCTTTTCAGACAACTTGCCGTCCTGGACGATGTTGGTGGGTACCACGGTAGGACACAGTGCTGTGACGTTTACATCGGTGCCAGCCAGCTCGGCGGCCAGTGTTTCCGACAGCGCCAGTACACCTGCCTTGGTGACGTTGTAGGTGCTCATCTCCGGCGCAGCGCCAAAGGCGGCGGCAGAAGCGACATTGATGATGCCGCCATAGCCGAGATCCCGCAATTTCGGTGCAAAGTAATGGCAGCCGTGGATTACGCCCCACAGGTTGACGTTCATGCACCAGTGCCAGTCTGCCAGAGATACCTCGCCGATGGGGCCGCCCAGACCCACGCCCGCATTGTTAATTACCAGTGTCACCGGACGGCCTAGTAGTTTCTCGGCTTCATCGCTGAGGGCGGCCATCTCTTTTGCATCGCCGACGTCACAGCGATGGGGAATGGCCTTACTTCCTAGCGCCTGTATGCTGGCGGCGACCTGTTCGGCTCGTGCTTCATTGATGTCTGAGCAGATCACCACACCTCCACGGCGCGCCAATTCATACGCAAAGCTACGGCCAATACCGCTGCCAGCTCCAGTGACAACAGCAGCTGCGTTGCGGGAAGGTGGTAAAGGTTGTTTCGTCATAAGAACTCCTCAGGCGGGTTGCGCCACTGGATGCAGACCGTCGCCTATCCGAGGGCCGGACTGGTGCTTCCGTACCGCCTCGAACGCCTTGTGGGTGTCGTTGGTTTTCTCGTAAACACGCTTCCAGACCCTGATAATCTCCCGATTGTCATCATCCCAAGGGTGGAAGGTGGGGGAGAAGTAGGGAAAGATGCCTGCCAGCACTTTGGACAGAATGCCCGGTTTAAGGAACAGAATCCTGGTCATGTAGGCCGCTGAACGCAGGTTGAGGATTTGCTTGTCCTTATAGAGCAGGAACGCCTGATTGCCGACCATGAGCGGAAAGCCGAGAGTGATAGCCAGCAGCATGCCGCTGGTGCGCAGGCGATAACTACGCAGGCCGCCACCGCTGGCGTCGACGAACACATCAAAGCTGACACTCTTGTGTTCAGTTTCCTCAACGAAGTGCCAGTACAGCATGGCACGTAATTCAGGATGTGTTTCATCGAATAGCTCCGGGTGCTCCAGCAGCACCGCGGAAATGATAGCAGTGAAATGCTCGAACGCCGCCGCAATAGAGCTTTGCATGTCATCGCTCAGGCGATGCTGGAGCTCCTTGCGAATGTGCTTGAAGATCCCCTCGACCTTGTCGATAGGGACGCCCTGTTGCACGCATATGGCGTTCATCTCGTCATGCTCACGGGCATGGATGCGCTCCTGGCGGATGAACTCCAGCGCGGCCTTGCGCACTTCCGGGTCGCGCAATTTATCGAGCTGACGCCGTGCTGAATTCATTACCCAGCGCTCCCCATCCGGCACTGCGGCCAGAATGGCATTCATCCAATGTGTACACCAGGGGTCTTTGTTAAACCAGTGGCGCGCGACCGTCTCACGGTTCATTGGGAAATGGATGTCGCGTGTTACAACTTCGTCATAACCGATCTTTCGACTTGCCAGCGCCATTTGTCTGTTCTCCTAGTAGATTTCTTCATACTATTTATTTGGTCAACCAACCACATTATGTGTCTTGGTGACCTAATGGTCAAGCAGGTGTTAAACAAAAGGTTGGAAGATGTATGTATTTGGCACAAAAGAAGAATCGCTTTGAGAGTTGCTGATCAAGTGGGAGCGGGGTTGTAGAATTGAAAAAGGTGCGCTACGGAAACATATCGACTAAAATCATCGGCTTGCTTACGCAGGAGGATGAAGTGAAAAAAAAAAGAGAGCCCCAGCAAGTAAAAGGGTCTGACCGCGACTTTGTGTTAAATTCAGCCGCTCGGCTGTTTCGAGAGCAGGGCTATGATCGGACGACCGTGAAAGAAATTGCCGAAGCATGCAATTTACTGCCCGGAAGCCTTCATTATCGCTATAAAGCCAAGGAAGACATTCTTGTTGATTTGATGCGGCTGGGCTTGGAGCATGCTTCGAGCGCTGTCTACAGAGCGGTGACAAGCGCAACAGATCCTGTAGAGCAATTACGGCTAGGCATAAATTCGCACTTGGAATTAGTAGTCAGTGGCTCGGATTTGGTCTACGTGCTGCTGTTCGAATGGCGTTCCTTGCGCGGTGAAGCACGAGCGGAAATGATCGAACTGCGTGACCGCTACGAGGCATTATGGGGCGCTATGCTTAGGTCTCTTGCAGATGTAGGGGTGCTACGTGAGGATGTTGATCAGGATTTGCTGCGCCTTATTGGTCTTGGAGCACTCAACTGGGTAGCAACCTGGTTTCGTGAAGATGGTCGCTATTCGCTTGAGGAGATAGGTGATTTCGTCTGGCGAGTGATTCGCGACGCGGTGCTTAAGGATTAGGTGCATAGTTCCTCATCTGCTTTCCAAACGAAACGCCAATGCGTAAAGCGCTGGCACGAAAAAAAGCGTAATGGCGGTGCCTACAATGACACCACCAATCAGAACGTACGCCATCGGCCCCCAGAAAATATCGGTCGTCAAAGGGATGAACGCGAGTGCAGCAGCCAGAGCGGTTAGCACCACCGGTCTTGCGCGCCTGACAGCCGCCTCGACGACCGCATCTGACGGCAGCATGCCATCCTCAAGGTTATCGCTGACCTGCTGGGTTAGAATTAAAGTATTGCGCATTAATATGCCCGCCAATCCGATCAGCCCAAGTAAGGCGACAAATCCGAAAGGCTGCTTGAAAACCAGCAGTGCTACGACAGAGCCAATGACGCCCAAGGGTGCTGTTAAAAGCACTATCACAACACCAGGAAAACTTCGCATTTGCAGCACCACGCAAGTTACCATCAGGGCAATCATCAGTGGGAAAACCTGATTTATAGAGTCCTCTGCTTCTTGTGAACGTTCCAGACTACCCGCAATATCAATCCTGTAACCATCAGGGAGCGCTGCATGAATTGATTCCAGATCCGCCCATAATGCTTTGGTGACATCTTGTGGCTGCGCATTCTTTACCTCCCCGCGAACAGCCAGAAAGAGCTCTCGATTGTGTCGTCGAATCATGGCATCTTCGTAAGCCAGTTTCACCTCGCCCAGATGCGAAAGTGGTATCTTTTGACCCTGTTCATTGCGGAGTTCATAAATGGGCGGCTCATTTTGGGCTCGCTTGGCACCCTGGCCGCGAACGTAGACATCAACAGTTCTGATGTCTTGTCTGACCTCAGCTATTGGAACTCCATCTGTTCGATATTGCATTTGTTGAGCAACTGAGAGTGGTGTCAATCCCATTAGTCGAAGGCGCTGTTCATCTATTTCCAGCTTCAATGTCGGTACACGTTGATCCCACTCCAAATGCGGATTGACGACGTGAGGGTTGTGGGACATGACCTCCCTGACTTGGTGGGCCACTTTCCTTAAGGTCGCAGGGTCTTGTCCGACGACACGGAAGCTGACAGGCCAGTCAACTGGCGGCCCGAACAACAGGCGTCTGATACGAATACGCGCCTCGGCAAAAGTACCATTGGCAACATGTTGGTCTAATGCAGCAATAATTCGGTCACGCTCAACCGGTCCCGTCGTTGTTACGATTATTTTAGCAAAGGAAGAGTCCGGATGCTCGGGGTTGACCGAGATGAAAAAACGTGGCGCCCCGCCACCGACATAACTGGCGTAGTTTTCAACACCACCCATGGAATCTAATAGTTCTTCAAGACGTTTGACGGTCGTATCCGTTGTCGTGACCGATGTACCTGGTGCTAGATTCACATCGATCAAAATTTCGGGCCGATCCGAGCCTGGGAAGAACTGTTTTTCCACCGGCCCTACCATGCCTGCGACGCTTAGCACTAACATCGCAAAGGTAATAAAGACCACGGTCCGCCGATGGCGAACACACCACGTAATCAAGGCCCGTAGATACTCGTACACCCGGGATGACTTGTAGTGATCGCCCATATTGCCGGGTTTCTGCTTGGGTGCACGTAAAATCTTTACGCCCAAATAAGGGGTAAAAGTAACGGCCACCAACCAACTGATAATGAGCGAAAAAGCCAAAACCCAAAATATATTGCCAGCGTATTCACCTACCCCAGATTTGGCAAATCCAATCGGAACAAAACCAAACATGGTAACCAGAGTGCCGAATAGCATAGGCGAAGCTGTCGCATTCCAGGCATGAGTGGCGGCACTTACTTTACTCCAACCTTCTTCCAGTTTTACCAACATCATTTCAATCGCAATGATGGCATCATCAACCAATAAACCCAACGCGATGATTAGTGCCCCTAAGGTAATACGATCCAGATTGATATTGGCGGATTTCATCAGCACAAACGTCAGCCCCAGGGTGATTGGAACAGCGATACCCACGATCAAACCGGCGCGCAGTCCTAATGATAAAAATCCAATACTCATCACCACGATTACGGCCACCAGAAACTTCAGCTGGAACAAATTAACTGCCGCTTTAATGGCATCCGTCTGATTGGTGATTTGATCCAGTTCCATACCCAAGGGAAGCTCAGCTCTTGTTTTGCTTAGAAACGCGTCAAGGCGTTCACCAAATACTAATCCGTTTTCACCCTTGTTCATGACCACGCCGACCAGTATTGCATCTTCTCCATTGACACGAGCAAAATACGACGGTGGTTCCTCGTAACCCTGCGTAATGACGGCAATATCACCCAGCCGGATTAGATGGTCACCGGCACGGATAGGGACCTGTGCCAATCGCTGAGGATCAGACAGATCTGAATCGAGCCGAAACCTTAGGCGCGGCCCGGTGGTATCAATCTGACCGGCCGGGATAAGTGTATTGTATGCTCTTATCGCGTCGAATACGGCTTGGGATGAGATGCCGCTGTTAGTCATAACAACGTTGTCTAAATCGACATAGACTCTCTCTTCGCGCTCGGCGATCAAATCGGCTTTGCGGGCACCGGGAATGAGTTGTAATTCATCTCGGAGCCGCTCGGCGTAACGTGTTAATTTTCGCACCGGAAGGCCGGGCGCAGAAAGGCTAAATAGGCTGAAATACACATCGGAAAAGTCATCATTGACGATCGGCCCTATAACCCCTTCAGGCAAATGTGAAGACAGATCCAGCATGCGCTTTCTAACCTGAAACTGTAGTTCCGGCGTTTTTTCCTGTGGCGTATAACTATGAAATTGGACCTGGATATCAGCCCGGCCTGCCTTGATTGTCGTTTTGATTTCGTCAAGATATTCAATTTTCTGGATGCTCTTCTCGATTGGGTGAACCACTTGCTGTTCGATCTCTGCAGGAGTGGCACCAGGCCAGACTGCTGAAACCACTAACATTTGCAGTGTAATAGAAGGGTCTTCCGCACGTCCCAATGAGGCAAAAGCATAAGCCCCTGCGAACACGGATAAAATCAGGAAATACAGAGTAACTGATCGCTCTCGTACTGCAAGTGCCGATAGATTAGGAAAGCTCATTGCGTGTATTCTTTAACAGGAATCCCTGGTACTAGCAGATGAGTACCTAAGGCGATAACTCGATCACCAGTCTTAAGGTGTTGCCCTTGAATTTGAGCTGAGATAGGCGTCACCCCAACCACCGCAACGGTCTGGGGTTGGGCCTGTTGATCGACAATTTGCCAGATTTGGGTATTACTTCCTCGCTCATCCAGTGCCGCCAGTGGAACTGAATAGACCTGTGTGGGAGAGTCAGGGACCATCATGCTGACCCTGACCAGCATACCCAACTGTAACTCGCTACCAGAGGACTCAATCTGATAACGAGAACGCCAGGTTCTGCTGTATTCGTTAGCGGCGCCAGCGGTTTCACGAAGCTTTAGTGGTATGCGGGCATCATCGATATGGGCTAGCGCTTCTGTCGGTGGAAAAACGCTCCTAGGTAGGAAAACTTCGATCTCTAACTCGCGAGTATCAGCCAATATTCCTAGGGGTTGTCCAGACTTTACCACTTGCCCCGGCATCCCTGTGACATTCACCAAGATACCTGGCCTTGTGGCGGTTAGGGACGTATGCTGAAGCGCAATTTCTGCTTGTCGAAGTCTAGCCTGGGCTGCCTCTTTTCGCGCTTGTGCGGCACGTTTAGACAACAAGGACGCTTCAAATATACTTTGGCTAATGCTGTTCTGTTCGATCAAGCGGCTGTCCCGAGCGAGGTTGGATTCCGCGTGTATCAATTCAGCTTCAGCAGCTGTCAATTGGGCCTTTGCAGCCTCCAGGCTTTGTTCAAATTCCCTTGCGTCCAACAAGAATAATGGCTCGCCGGTTGCCACAATTTGACCGGAGTCCACATACCGTTTCAGAATTCGGCCACCTACTTGAAAGGCTATAGCAACCTCTGTACGCGCCTCTACTGTGCCTGTAATCCCTTGAGGCACGGTCGTAGAATGCTCTGACACTACCGCAGTGTATACTGGATGGGGTCTGTTCAGTACAGTATCTAAGTGAGAGGACTCCTGACAGCCATACAGTGTTAACAGCGAAAGAAAGAGAGCTAGACGCATGAAAAGTAAAACCCCGGCAATTAATGAACGTGAGCGTACACATAGCATATCGGGCCATGGTAAGCAGAGAAAACACACACAGATAGCCGTGCTGCGTTAATAATTGCGAATCATCCTGGGAGGTCGATCTGAATAATATGCATTAACTTTCATGTTTGCCGCTATTGGCAATATGGTGAAATACCAGACATCGAGTAACAATGGTTAGCGTCCTTAAGCTCTAGCTCCAAGAGGGGAGCCTCCACTAATTGCCTGTCGGTTGAAGATACATTATTTGGCTTCGAATCATTTGATTCACTCACAACACTAACAAGAAATACGTTTATCGCTGTTAAGCAGCTCAGAATGGCAATGAACTCAAGCACAATGATCCCCCTTTAAAGATAAACGTAAAGTAGCGCACATCCATAGGTTGGTCAACCACCTAATGTCCGTGCAACAAGTCTATAGTGTTGAGGATGAGGAGAAGAAGGGGCAAGTAAGCAGACACCTACGCTACAAGGCCACCTAGCTCAAAGCCTTATGTTTTCATTCAGATGTCCCCCCGCTGGTCTGTTATG
>JBFKSL010000178.1:0-8283 GCA_041626995.1 Ketobacter sp.
CCACCATAAAGGTTTTATCTTCCACCTTAACCAAATCCATAATTTTTTTCGCCGCGCGAATGCGAACGATTTTGTCACTCTTTCCTGCAAAGGCTAACAAATTGGATTTTACTGAGGTTAGATCGGATACCTGATCTCCAATCTTCATGGCACCTTTGGCGAGAGAATTTTTTAAACCAAAATCAAACAGAATTTGTTGAACCGTAGCACCGGGGTAATCGGGCATATTATTAAACCATTCGCGGGTGGTGAGGTGAGCTTTCACATAATCGCGATCGGCCAAGTTACGTACCAAGTCAAAATAGCTCACCACACCAGCAAAAGGATTGGTGAGCTTAAACAAAGAAGACAGCACGTCACCGGGTACGTGGAATTTTTCTGCGTCGGTCATCCATTCTGGCATGGGCAGTTTTTGAATTTGCTCGCTAACCCAATTTACCGCTGTGCCATCGCCAATGGTGGCGTGAAAATCAATGGGGCTGGCGACGGTAATGATGTTGCGAATCTGGCCTTTATCATGGGCGCCAGCATAGAGCATGGTGAGTAGCCCCCCCATGCAATAGCCGACCATGGATAATTGTTGCTGGCCACTGTGTTGTAGAACTTTATCCACCGCCTGAGTGAGCCATTGGTTTACATAGTGGTCCAAATTCAAGTGAGCGTGCTCGCGGGAGGGTGCGCCCCAATTTACCAGATAAACCTGAAAGCCTTTGGCATTTAAAAAACGCACCCAACTTCGTTCGGCCATTAAATCATAAACCCAATGAAACACACCCAGTGGTGGTACCAGCAATATTGGAATTTTATGCTGCTGCTTTTCCGGCGTAACTGCATCACCATCCAATATAAAACTGGAAGAATCTGAGTGCGGGTAGTAACGCAGTTCCATTAAACCATCAGCATAGAGCACATCATGGGGGGCTTTATCCGCAACAATAAAGTGTTCCGTATGGGTGCGCCGTTCCACCGCATGGCGAACATACTGAAAGCTACGCTTTAGAAAATTGGACTGGGGTTGAGCACTGTTCATGGTTTTTTACACTAATAAGTAACGGCAGAGAATTTAGAGGAACGCACCATACTCCTACAGCGTAGGAAAACATATGACGGTTTTACACATAACTATAGGTAATACAGCCAATTGTAGAGAAAATAAGCACGCTATCAACGCATTAGATGATGCGGATCATGATCGAGATAAAAGAAAAAATCTGAGACTCATTGGTCATTGTTGGAAGGTTGCAGCAAGCTGACCAATGCAATGGCCAGGCAGGATGCAATAAAACCCGGTACCAGCTCATATAGTTCAAATATTCCGCCGTGCAGGTTTCGCCACACTATGACGGTAATGGCACCTATTACAATGCCAGCTAGAGCGCCGCTGCGTGAAGTGCCCTGCCAATAGAGTGAGAATAAGATGATCGGGCCAAATGCAGCGCCGAACCCTGCCCAGGCGTAGGCCACCAGATCCAACACGCCGCTGTCTGGTTGCAGGGCAATTAGCATGGCTATGAGGGCAACCACTATGACGGCAGTTCGAGCCACCCAGGCAGAATGGCTAGGCTTGGTTTGAAAACGTTTATACAAATCTTCCGATAAGGCAGCGCCGCACACCAGCAATTGTGAATCTGCGGTGCTCATCACAGCGGCTAAAATTGCTGCTAAAAGCACACCGGCCACCCAGGGATTAAATAAGGCATTCACTAGATGAATAAATACTTTCTCACTGTCGGCCAGGCCTTCGTTAAAATACATGGCCCCACAGATACCGGTGGCTATGGCGCCTGCTAGGGTGAGCGCTGTCCAGCTAACGGCGGACATTTTGGCGAGTTTAAGTTCACGGGGGTGACGAATGGCTTTAAAGCGCGCCAAGATATGGGGTTGTCCAAAATAACCCAAACCCCAGGCGCACAATCCAATGATTTCCAAAAGGGAAAATGGCTGCCCTTCGGCATCAAAGAGAAAATATAAAAGGTCACTGCGGCTGGTGGCGTAATCCATCAAGGCGGTGTGTTGCTGAATTTGTTGTGTAGCCAGGACGGGTACCAATATCAAGGCCGCTAACATCAACAGGGCTTGCACCACATCTGTCCAGGAGACCGCTAAAAATCCACCAAAGAATGTATAGGCAACAATAAAACCGCCGCCTAATAAAACCGCTTGTTGGTAAGGTACATTAAATACCGATTCGAACAGTTTGCCCCCTGCCACCAGGCCAGAGCTGGTGTAGAGCAAAAAGAACAACACGATAAAAATGGCGCTGATAATACGCAATCGGCCACTGCTATCGGAAAAACGATTCTCAAGATAGCTGGGAATGGTGAGGCTGTTGAGTCTGGCGCTGGCCACGCGTAATTTGGGTGCAACCCAATGCCAGTTTAAGAAAGTGCCTACCAGTAAGCCGCCCGCTAACCAAGTGGCGCCTAAACCAATTTTAAATGCTAAACCTGGCAGGCCTAATAACAGCCAGCCGCTCATGTCGGAAGCGCCTGCGCTCAGTGCGGTGGTGTACGGACCAAGCTTGCGCCCACCCAGAATGTATTCGTCATGGCAAGCGGTGCGTGTCCAACCAAGCCATCCCACATAAAAAATAATTAATAAATACAATCCAAAGGCAAGATACAACTCGAAGCCTGGCATTTTAAGTCCTAACGAATAATTTTGTGTTACTTAAACGAACAAGTTTAAGGTATCTCTGTGCAGTCTAAAAGGTTTAAACAAGCGTTACGAATTTAAACACGGCGCAATGGAGGAAATCCCAAAGCCTACCTATATTTATAGAGTAGATTCTCAGATAATCAGGTGTGATTTATCGTTTCAGTTCATTGGCTTAGCGCCAGCAGCATAAAAATCCTATTGATAATCATCTTGTTAGGTTTCCACTCAAAGGGTGGTGCTCAAGTATTGCAGCTGGATTCTCTAAGCCAGGGTAAGCCTGTGGGCAACTATATGAGCTATTGGGTGGATAAAACCGGTCAGGCGAGTCTTGACGATGCTCGCAAGCAGCGATGGTGGGTGGATGTGCGTGGCGATGTGCCTAATTTAGGCGTGACCTCACATCCGCACTGGTTTCGATTGGAAGTGCAGAGGCCAGTTTACGAGGAAAGCTGGTTGATGGAAATTGGTTATGCGTTACTGGATTATGTGGATGTTTATCTGGTAACTGCTGAGGGTGAGCTGCTTCAACATTATTCCGTAGGTATGCGCCGCCCAATTGAAAATCGTCCCATCATTCATCGATTTAATATTATTCCTTTGCCAAACACAAAGGATGCGAACTATCACATCTATCTGCGTGTACAAAGTTTTCATTCCATGCAGTTACCAATATCTTTTTGGCCCTCCGATGATTTTGTCGCTCACGATGAATTTAATAATTTAGCCGTGGGTATTTTAGCTGGTGCATTATGCATCATGCTGCTGTACAACTTTTTTCTTTATACCACGGTGCGGGAGCCGATCTATTTGGCTTACGTGGGTGCTGTGACTTGCTTTCTATTATTGCAGTTTGGATTAAAAGGTTTTGGCTATCGCTATCTTTGGAGTGACCAGGCTTTATGGTCATCCCTATCTGTATTTTTTTCGGGTTTGTGCGCAGTGTTTTTTGCCAGCACTTTTGCTCTGCTGTTTCTGCGCTTGAAAGAAAAGGGTTTTAAATACTACCAGTTGGTAAATGTTTTACGATGGACGGCTTTAGTCTGTGCCGTAGCTACACCATGGATACCTCCAGACTGGATACTGATGGTGTTGGCGGTAATTTCTTTATCCATTGTTTGCTTGGGCTTTAATGCTATTTTTACTTACTACCGCGCCGGTGATAGGCCTATCCAAATTTTTGCCGCAGGCTGGACGATTTTTTTAATTGGAGTATTGCTTATTCTATTTAATAAGTTTGGTCTTATTCCAGTCAATGTATGGACTGAGCATACCATTTCTTTCGGCACCGTGTTTGAAATGATTTTGTTCTCTATGGCATTGGGAGATTTAATTAATACTGAAAAAGAGCAAACCTTAAAGGCTAAATCGCAATTATTGCATGCCTTAGATAAAGAAAGAGAAAGTAAGCAACAGCGTTTGCGTAATGAAGAAATGGAACGCAATGCAAAAGAAATAACGTTACGAATTCAGCGAGAAAACAACCTTAAGCTGGAACAGGAAGTAGATGCCAGAACACAAGAACTGCAATGTGCCACGGAAAAATTACAGGAACTTGTGAAAATCGATCCACTCACCGAAGTGTTTAACCGCCATTATTTTAATGAGCAGATACAAGAGGAATGTTTTCGTGCTGTAAGAGAACAGCGTGAGCTCACCTTAATGATGATCGATGTGGACCATTTTAAATCCATCAATGATAGCTACGGTCACATGGTGGGTGACGAGTGTTTAAAAGTGGTATCAAAAGCTTTAGCTGAAATGGTAAAGCAGGCCTTTGGTGCAGTGTATCGGTATGGCGGTGAAGAGTTTGCTGTGATTTTCCCGGGAATGAAACTATCGTCTGCAAAGGACATGGCAGAATCACTGCGTGCCATGTTGGCATCTGATAAAATAAACGTGCCAAATGGGCCGGCGGCCATTACCGCGAGTATTGGTTTGCTCACAAAAATTCCGAATCAAGATGAGCGGCCGGAAGATTTGATTGAAGCTGCTGATGAGGCGCTATATCGAGCCAAGCGCAATGGACGTAATAGGGTGGTGGTTGCCATGCAGGATGGGAGCAAGCAGCGTGCTTAGATCTGTTTTGTGGCTTCTTTGTTTTGTGCTAATCCAGGGGCAGGCTTGGGCTTCAAGCGAAGTGAGCTTAAGTGGTCGTTGGTTTTATATTCATGATAGCGGCCTTGATATTAAGCAAGTGAAGGAATCCAATCTGGAATGGAAAAAATCTAAATGGTCGTCTCCAAATTTGGGTTTTGAAGACAAACCCTATTGGTTTCGATTACAGTTCAAAGCGGGAGAGATCAACGATGGAAAATGGATATTCTGGATTCAAAATGGATTGTTGTCTGATATCCAGTTTTATCAGTTCGAAAATAATATTTTAAAAACCAAACAGATTAACGGCAACAAGATTTTATTCGAATCCCGGAGCTTGCCGTATCGCTTTCCGGCATTTGGTTTCTCGGAGGATTCAACCTCTGATACCGAAATTTATCTTCGAGTGGTGTCTGATACGGCGCTGCAACTGCCTGCTATTTTATTAACAGAAAAAGAGTTTACCCAGCGTAAAGAACAACAGGATTCCCTATTTGGTTTGTTCTTAGGGATATTAATTGCAATGATGCTGTACAACTTAGTGTTGTATTTTTCTATTAAAGAAAAAACCTATTTACTCTATGTGGGACACGCTGTTGGCTTGCTGTTTTTTGTGATCAGTTGGCAGGGTATTGGTCCTACCTATATTTGGCCCAATGTTATTTGGTTGCAAAATGGCAGTATTGGCTTGGCGACCTTTGCGGTGATTGGCTTTTCCACATGGTTTTGTGGTGAATTCTTAAATCTAACACCTTCAAATTTTTCACTGTATCGATTTTTTTGGATGGTGCGTAATTTAGGGTTTATCGGTTGTTTGGTTACGTTTTTGATTCCTCATCAGTGGTCTATTTATCTTTCTTCCATTTTTAGCTTTGTCGCCATTTTGATGGTGGTGAAGGCCATGCAGGAAAGGGCGAACATGCATTATCGTCCAGCCCGGTTATTTGTATTTGGATGGACTTTCTATGTGTTGGGTGCACTGGTGATGGGCTTAAATAAATTTGGCTTTATTGAAGTTACCCCAGCCAGCGAAAACCTGCTGTTATGGGGTTCGGTGCTTGATATGGTGTTGCTGTGTATTGCCCTGGGCGATAAGTTTCATGAAGAGCGTAATGTAAAAATACGCGCGCAGGAAATGGCAATTAAAGCGGTTGATCGTGAGAAAAAGGAAAAAGAGAAAGCGTTAGAGCAGGAACGGCTGGCACGAGAAGCGTTGGAGGAGAGTGCGAAGGCACAAGAGAATTATTCAAGACTGTTAGAGAAAAAGGTTTTGGAACGTACAAAAGAGTTACAGGGGACTTTGCGTGAACTGGAACAGATTAGTGAGCGTGACGCTTTAACCGGGCTGAAAAACCGACGTTACTTCTTAGATCGTCTTTATGAGGAAATGAAACGCAGCCGACATTTAGCTATTCCATTTAGTATTTTGATGGTGGACATCGATCACTTTAAAATGATCAACGATACCTATGGACATTTAGCCGGAGATGAATGTATTCGTCGTGTGGGTGATTTGCTAAAACAACAACTTAAGCGCCCTGGAGATGTGGTTTGTCGATACGGTGGCGAAGAATTTGTGGTAATTCTGGCAAACACAGAGCAGGACGGAGCCCTGGCCATGGCAGAGTCTATGCGCACGAAAATTGCGGCATGCCCGATGCAGTGTGGAGAAAACAGGATCATGCTAACTATTAGTGTGGGCCTAATGAATGTGTGTTCTGACAAGTTACCAGAGCAAGCAGAAGGCATCATTAATGAAGCGGACAAAGCGCTTTACGAAGCGAAAACTCTAGGCCGTAATTGCGTTTGTGTGGCCTAACCCCTCAGAAAATAATTCATACTAAATTTTTATAAAGATCCCTCGTCGTGCTGGTGAATTGGAATACATGCGCCCAACTTTCATAAAAATTCTAGTTATTCAAAGATGAAAATAGAGTTGTAAGTGTTTGTTAAAGTATGTAATTCAAGTTTTACAAAAAATGCAAAAGATTTTATTGGAATAGTTTAGAAGATTTTTAGCCCTGTAACGGCTGCCTTGCGTTCCCAGCAGTTTAACTACACTGAGAAAGTTTCTGTGTAAAACCTATGATGATTTGCTGCTGTGGGAGCACATATGGATACCCGTGCCGACTCGTTTTTTTGTTCCAAAAATTTTGTTATTTCCTCCCTTTTTGTTTTCTTAAGTTTTGTTTTAACCGCCTGTAGTGATGGTGGTTCTTCTTCTAGTGGTGGTGGAAGTGGAGGCGGCAGTGGTGGTGGCGCTGCCAGTCTGGACGGTGGTGGTGTGGATGGGCCGTTGGCCTTTGCCATTGTCACGCTGTATGAAATCGATGTTACGGCCTCGGACTTTAAAAGTGCCACGCCCTTGGGTGAAGGCACCACAACAGCAACAGCAACCATAACGGGGATAGATAAGCCTGCTGCGGATGGTGCGCCCTATCTTCTTGAATTTACGGCGAATGCAGATACCAAAGATCTCACTGCCTGTAGTGATGGCGACAACAGTGGCAGCATTGATGTTGCAACGGAGTGCTTGGCGCCAGTGGTAGGAACCTTGCGTACCATTGTTACTGCAGAAATGCTCAATAGCGACAACGCAGTGTATGCCACCTTGCTCACCACCATGGCCACCGACTTGGCCATTAAGAACGCCGATTTTGATGGTGACAACGACAGCAATGGCTCGTTACTGGATGTGGGTGATCAACCTCGATGGGGTGACCGTGATGGTGATGGCAATATCGATACTGACCTGGGCGATGGCACAAAAACCGTTGCAGAATTACTGTCTGCATTGCCTGTCGCGGCTGCACAAGTTAAATCCACTGTGGGTTTTGGCCTAGGAGCTGAAACCGATATCTTCACTACCCCTCCTATCTTGAACGGCGATACCGATACAGCAGAAGAGCAGGAACAGGTTGCGGCTTATCGATCTGCCGTGCAGGCACTGGCGTCAGTGGTCGATCAGTTATCCGATGCGGTTGGTGGAGCTGAACCATCCGACGTGTTAACCGTGATGACCGAAGACTTAGCCGATGGTGAAATTGATGGTGAAGTGGATGGCACAGCTTCGGACCTCTTTGATGGCGACGGTGATGGTATAGGAGATGCAGCCGGTGCCGATGCTGCACTGCAACTGTTAGAGCAAGACCCTGCCAGTTTGCCGGTTCCCAACGACCCAGATGGTCGTACAGTGGGTGATATGTCTGCTATTTTGATTTCAGAAATTGAAGATACTGGCAACAGCACCTTAACCACACAAATTGACGAAACCACCGAAGTCGAATTGCAGCCCGCAGAAACCAATCCCGACCTGGATGGCGATGGCACGCCCAATGACAGTGACGCCTTCCCCAATGATCCCACAGAAGATACCGATACCGATGGCGACGGCGTGGGTGACAACACCGACGACGATATCGATGGTGACGGTGTAGGTAATAACAACGACGCGTTTCCCAGTGATTCCACTGAAACGGTGGATACCGATGGCGATGGTACAGGTAACAATGCCGACACCGACGACGACAA
>JBFKSL010000179.1:0-8277 GCA_041626995.1 Ketobacter sp.
AAAAGAAAAGCTAACAGCATTATTCAGCTAGCTCACCAAAAAGGCCTCAGCACTGCTCAGGCCTTTTTGGTTTAAAGCAACGCTCTTCTCCCAAATGATTTAAACATCCTCGCTGAAATTTACTCGTTCCACTTCCAACATCTCTTACGTTAACAGGTTAAACTATTCCCAAATGTAACTGGCAGGCAATACTCCAGAGAAGGAAACATCATGGGAAAAAAATGGCTTCTGGTCATAACGCTTTTAGTTTCTAGCTGTAGCACATTAGCAATCTATAACTGGAATTCAAACTACGGCGTAAACAACCCTTTTGCATTCGACCAACCAAGAAGCGGCGGCTCGATCAGCTTTCAAAAAGATGTTAAACCCATTTTGGACAATCGATGCGTGGTTTGCCATGCTTGCTACGATGCCCCTTGCCAGCTCAAGCTTGGCTCATATCAAGGCATTATCCGAGGTGCCAGCAAAAACTATATCTATGGCACACGCTTGCTGGCAGCAGAAACCAGCCGTTTACATCATGATGCCCAACTGCCCAGCCAATGGCGGCAAAAAGATTTTTTTCCTGTGTTAAACGAACGAAGGAATTCAGCAGAAGCGAACGTTCATGCCAGCGTGTTAGCGCAAATGCTTATCCAAAAACAAGAACACCCATTACCTGTAACCAGAACACTACCGGACAGTTTTGATTTTCAATTACATCGCGACCAACAATGCACCAATATTGAAAATTACGCGAGTTACAAAAAAGACTACCCACTCTGGGGCATGCCCTATGGTTTACCAGGTCTAAACACCACAGAGCATGACACAATAATGAAATGGCTTGAGGAAGGAGCCCCTTACGATGACACTGCCCAGGTCACGCCATCGTTGCAAGCCCAAATAAAAAAATGGGAAACTTTTTTTAATCAGGACTCATTGAAGGCGCAATTAATGAGTCGCTACATGTATGAGCATTTATTTCTGGCTCATCTGTATTTTGAAGACAGTAGCAACCCAGTGTTTTTTGAATTGGTTCGCTCCACAACCCCGCCTGGGTACCCCATTGATTTAATTGCTACTCGCCGCCCCTTTGATGACCCAGGTGTAAAGCGTGTTTATTATCGTTTACGAGCTGTAGAAGACACTATCGTCTTGAAAACCCATTTGCCGTACCTGCTTAATTCCACTCGCATGGAAAAATGGAACAAGTGGTTCTTAGCTGCCGATTACGAAGTCACAAAGCTACCCGACTACAGAACCAAAAATGCATCCAATCCTTTTAGAACCTTCGAGCAAATCCCCAGCTACGCACGCTACCGCTTCATGCTTGAAGAAGCCCAGTTCACCATAATGGGTTTTATAAAGGGCCCGGTGTGTCGGGGACAAATTGCACTGAACGTGATTAACGATTATTTCTGGGTCGTCTTTATCGACCCGGAAACCAACAAGCACGAACTGAGCGATAAATTTTTAAGCGAACACGCTAACGATCTACAACTTCCCGCTGAAGAGAGCAGCAACGCAGGCATTCTTAATTGGATAGCCTACGCCAAACAAGAGCGCGACTATAATAAAAAACGGGTGAAAGAATTAAATCAACATATTGGCAAAGATATCCTCGTAGATCTCAATATATTGTGGGACGGAGACGGAAACAATGACAACGCCGCTCTTACCATCTTCCGCCATTTTGATAGCGCCACAGTCGTTAAAGGCCTACAAGGGAAGACACCGCAAACAGCATGGGTAGTGAGCTACCCCCTGCTTGAACGGATTCATTATTTATTGGTTGCAGGCTTCGATGTATTTGGAAATGTGGGACATCAGTTGAACACACGCATTTACATGGACTTCCTGCGCATGGAGGGAGAATTCAACTTTCTCACCCTTTTACCGATAGATTCCAGAAAACCGGTTCGTGATCAGTGGTATCGCGGTTCCTTAAACTCTGTTAAGGAACATATTTATGAGTACGCCAATAATTACCACGGCTCCACTTCCATAAAATACAAAACAGATAACCCGTTGCAAGAATTGTATGACAAATTACAACTACACTTGAGTCCGGTATCGAACAAAGATCATCATCTGAGTCAGGGCACAACCAAAACCCACAAGCCCCTGTCGAAATTAAATTCTCTTGTGGGCATTGCCGCATCCATCATGCCCCAAACCAGTATTTTGGAAGTAGTGGGCAACGATGGGAAATTAGAGTATTACTCCATCCTAAGCAATAGCGCATATACCAATATCTCTCATTTGCTTGGCGCCGAAGAAAGACGCCTCCCCAAAGAAGACACCTTAACGGTCACCCGTGGAATCGTGGGGCCTTATCCCAATGTATTGCTCCGCAGCAGCCAATCAGACTTGCCATTATTTATAGAATCGGTGTACGGGCTGCGCACAGAAAAAGACTACCAGACTATGCTCGACCAGTTTGCCATTCGCCGCAGCTCCATAGAATTTTGGGAATACAGCGACAGGTTGCATCAAATTCAACTAGACCAAGATCCCATTCGTTTTGGTAGATTGGATTACAACAGATTAGAAAATCGATGAATAAAAAAGGGGCCCTGATCGAGCCCCTTCTTAATTGATGCTTTGGTTATACTAAATTAGCGAATTGCTCTGCCCGGTTCTTTGATAAACGCAACCTTGGCATTCTTATGCCCCGCCAGTTCAGACGCTTTTAAGTTCTTAATGGTGTTATAGGGCATTTCATAGGTAAACATTTCCAACAACCAACCTTGTGCGTCACCACCTGGATCAAAGCTGGTTTCATAGGCCACTTCTACTTCGCCGTTTTTGCGAGGTGTCAAAACCCACTGAGCCTCAAACGCAGGCGTGCGAATCATGCTGCTGTCTTCTTTTACGTATTGCGGCTCTGAAAAAATCTTTTTGGTTACCACAAGGGTTTTCGGGTCTTGCTCCCAGCGTGAGTACAACACGTTATCACGATCGCGCTCGGGCCACGGGGAATCAATTACTGTATAAGTAATGCTTTCTTTCTCATTAATGTCTTTTAGCTTTTCAACCTTGCTGACTTTATCCATCCACTCGGGAAAAGCATTGTGATCGGAAAGGAAGGAAACCAAGCTGGATAAGCTCGCATTCACGGTAGTTACCACTTTTACCTGCTTATTGGCGCTGTCAGCAGCAGTTTGCGTATAAAGCTGGATGCCGTCTTTATCCATATCCAATTGCCAGTCATTGGCAATAGCGGCACCGGATAACAACATAGCTGAAGATAGGGCGATGACTTTGAAAATACCCTTGGTTTGCCGTGGCATTGTATTCCCTCCAAATTATTGTTTTTGTATAAGCTACGATAACAGACTCTATAGTCTCATAAAGATAACGCAAGGCCGATCTGCAATACAACCGCATTTTATATAACGGTTTGTTAACAAAAAAGGGGCCTATTGGCCCCTTTTGTTACAAGCAGCTAATTGTATTAGCTTACTCGTCTGCAGACTCTGGCGCTTCAACAGGCGCCGGATTCAATTCTGCCTGAGCCTCTTTGATGCTCAGCTTGATACGACCACGGTTATCCACATCCAGAACCTTCACCTGAACTTCCTGACCTTCTTGCAGGTAGTCGGTTACTTGATTCACACGCTCTTGAGCAATCTGAGAGATATGAACCAAACCATCAGTTCCAGGCAGGATATTAACGAATGCACCGAAATCAACAATTTTGTTCACCTTACCGGTGTAGATCTTGCCAATCTCAGCTTCAGCGGTAATGCCTTCCACCATGGACAGCGCTTTCTCGGCAGACTCTTGGTTTTCACCATAGATACGCACCTGGCCTTCGTCACCAATATCGATCTCGGCACCAGACTCTTCACAGATAGAGCGGATAGTTGCGCCGCCTTTACCGATAACATCACGAATCTTATCAGGGTGAATGCTGATGGTCAGGTAAACCGGAGCATCTTCAGACAAGCTTTCACGGGTCTTGCTGATCACCTTGTTCATTTCACCCAGAATGTGCAAACGGCCGTCGCGAGCCTGATTCAGAGCAGTTTCCATGATCTCTTCGGTGATACCGGTGATTTTGATGTCCATTTGCAGCGCAGTGATACCATCAGAAGTACCGGCCACTTTAAAGTCCATATCACCCAGGTGATCTTCGTCACCCAGGATGTCAGACAGCACAGTAAAGCGCTCACCTTCTTTTACCAAGCCCATGGCAATACCAGCAACCGGAGCTTTCAAAGGTACACCAGCGTCCATCAATGCCAAACTGGAACCACAAACAGAAGCCATGGAAGAAGAACCATTGGATTCAGTGATTTCAGATACCACGCGGATGGCATAAGGGAAGTCGTTGCTATCAGGCAACATGGCTTGCACACCACGGCGCGCCAAACGGCCATGACCAATTTCGCGTCGCTTAGGCCCTAATTGGAAGCTGATCTCACCCACACAGAATGGAGGAAAGTTATAGTGCAACATGAAAGGATCAGACTTCATGCCTTCCAGTGAATCGATATTCTGAGAGTCACGCAAACTACCCAAAGTGGCGGTTACGATGGCTTGAGTTTCGCCACGCGTGAACAATGCAGAGCCGTGGGTTTTTGGCAGAATGCCAGTTTCCACCTGAATAGGACGAACGGTGGCTTTATCACGTCCATCAATACGTGGTTTACCTGCCAATACGTTTTCACGTACTGTCACGTATTCCAAATGATGGAAAACGTCTTTCACTTCTCTTTCAGAAGGCGCATTCTCATCGTCCTCTTTGCACAGAGCTGCTACCACTTCGCTACGAATTTCATCTACCTTGGCATAGCGCTCTTGCTTATCGTGAATTTGATAAGCCTGGCCAAGTTTTTCTTCTGCCAAACCTTTAATGGCATCTTCCAGAGCAACGTTTTTCTCTGGTGCTTTCCAGTCCCAGGCAGGCGTCGCCACTTCTGCGGCAAATTCATTAATTGCCTTAACGGCAGTCTGCATTTCCATGTGGCCAAACAGCACCGCACCCAACATTTGATCTTCGGTCAGCTCTTTGGCTTCAGATTCCACCATCAATACTGCGTCTTCTGTACCCGCAACAACCAGGTCCAGATCGCTTTCTTCCAATTGCTTATAGCTTGGGTTGATGATGTACATACCATCCACATAACCTACACGAGCAGCACCAATGGGCCCCATGAAAGGCACACCAGCAGTAGCCAGGGCTGCAGAAGCACCAATCAGCGCTGCGATATCAGGATCTCGCTTTTTGTCGGTGGACAGTACAGTTGCGATAACTTGCACTTCATTGGTGAAACCGTCTGGGAACAGCGGACGAATAGGACGGTCGATCAAACGTGAAGTTAGGGTCTCTTTTTCAGTAGGACGACCTTCACGTTTCATGAAGCCACCAGGAATGCGGCCCGCAGCGTAAAATTTTTCCTGATAGTTAACAGTTAACGGGAAGAAATCCATTCCGGGTGCCGCTTCTTTACGGGCCACCACAGATACCAATACGGAACAAGATGGGGTGGTTACCATCACCGCACTGGTGGCTTGACGGGCAACTTTACCTGTCTCAATAACAAATGTTTCTTCACCAAATTGAAATTCTTTTCTTACCACTTTAAACATAATTTACCTTCCATTTCGAGACTCCGACACAACTCGCCTTTCCAATTACTTTCAATCTGACGCCGGAGTTTTACCGATTAATACCTGCACCATTGCAGGCTCACTTGTCTGTTTATTGATTCCTGGGAAACTTCCTGACAAACCCAGGCGATACTCTGCCTGGTGTATGCCCAAAAAAACACGGCACCTATTCCCAGGAATAAGTGCCGTGTTGTTCAAGCTTTGAAACCGCTTTGCTGGTTTTGCATTAACGACGCAGACCCAGCTTGCCGATCAAGGCAGTATAACGATCCAAATCTTTGCGCTTCAGGTAATCCAACAATTTGCGTCGTTGGTTTACCATGCGGATCAAGCCACGACGAGAGTGGTGATCTTTGTTATGTTCTTTAAAGTGACCTTGCAACTGGTTGATTTGCGCGGTCAACAGAGCAACCTGTACTTCGGGGGAACCGGTATCACCAGCGCCACGTTGGTGTTCAGCTACTACTTCTGCTTTTTGCTGTGCAGTTAAAGACATTACTTTCTCCAAATATGCTTTGATTCATCACCTTAAGCACCACGCATATTTACAGTGCTTTTGGCTGCCACACAGGTGGCGTTTGTTTATGTAATCAGGTTACTGATTACGGTTTATTAGACGTCGGGGAGCAATTTTGCCATCGCTCTGTATTTCCCCAACGCCAATAAATTCTTGCTCTGGGCCTACCAGCTTTACCCAGCCATCAGTGGGTGCTCCACCTACCTGAACCGGGTTGCCATTTTGCAGGTAGAAGGCTGTGGCCTCGGTGAGTACCACTTCAGGCCAGTGATCTGCCGATGTTCCCAAGGGCAAAAGGTACTCATCCAGGGCTTTATGCCCCCCATTATCAATGGCTTGGGAGAGTTCTTCCACCTGCACCGCCTGCTCTATGGTATAGGGCCCGGCCTGGGTGCGGCGCAATTCTACCACATGTGCCAGATTACCCATAGCACCGGCGATGTCTTCCACCAGGTTACGGATATAGGTGCCTTTGCTACAACGCACAAACAAGCTGAAGTGGTTAGCATCGAATTCCAGCAAGTCTAGTTGATGAATCCATACTTTGCGCGCCTCGCGCTCCACTTCCACGCCCTGACGAGCCAGTTTGTACAGTGGCTGACCATTGTGCTTCAACGCCGAGAACATGGAAGGCACCTGCTCGATTTCCCCCTGGAAATCTTTCAGGGCTTCCAACAGGGCAGCTTCAGTTAAGCCATCAGTGGAACAGGTTTCCACCACTTCGCCATCGGCATCGGCAGTGTTGGTGCGCTCGCCCCATTTGGCTTTCACCACATAGGCTTTATCGGCATCTAAAAGAAACTGGGAGAATTTGGTGGCCTCGCCAAAACACAGTGGCAATACGCCAGTGGCTAGAGGATCGAGACTGCCCGTATGGCCCGCTTTGGCGGCACCGAACATACTCTTGATACGTTGTAGGATTTCATTGGATGTGCAGCCCTGAGGCTTATCCAATACCAGCACGCCGTCAACGGGACGGCCTCTTCCACAACGCCTTGCCAAAACTACTCTCCGTCGGGTTCTGCTGTGTGACGACTGCGATCCTGCTTTACCGCATCATCAATTAATTTCGACATGCGCGGCCCATCGACAATGGTGTGATCGTAATGGAAACGCAATTTGGGCATCACCCGTAGCTGAATGCTTTTTGCCAACATGGTGCGCAAATAACCACCGGCATGATCCAGCACTTGCAGGCCTTCTTTTACGTCAGTATCTGTGTCCACTCCCATGAAGGTGACATAGACATCAGCAAAAGAAAGATCCTTACTTACGTTTACGCTATTGATGGTGACCATACCTACCCGCGGATCTTTGATCTCGCGCTGCAACAGCATGGCCAGATCCCGTTGGATCTGGTCTGCTATTCGGTCGGTTCGGCTATAGCCTCTGGCACTATGACGCAATGCTGTTTTCCTCGGGCTTAAATGGAACGAGCCACTTTCTTAACGTTGAAGACTTCGATCTTGTCGCCTTCTTTCACGTCGTTGTAGCTCTTAACCGCGATACCACATTCGATACCAGCGTTGACTTCATTTACGTCATCTTTAAAGCGACGCAGGGATTCCAATTCACCCTGGAACACCACCACATCATCACGTAATACACGGATGGGCTTGTTACGGAAGATGGTGCCTTCCACCACTTTACACCCAGCAACAGCGCCGAATTTGGAGGAGCGGAATACATCACGCACTTCAGCAATACCCACAATCTCTTCACGCAATTCAGGCTCAAGCAAGCCGGACATGGCCGCTTTCACGTCTTCAATGATGTCGTAGATTACGCTGTAGTAACGCAGTTCGATGTCTTCTTCCTGGCACAGCTTACGGGCAGAGCCATCAGCACGAACGTTGAAGCCCACAATAACCGCATTAGAGGTTAACGCCAGGTTCACGTCAGATTCGTTGATACCGCCCACACCGGAAGAAACGATGTTTACTTTCACTTCTTCAGTGGAGAGATCGGTCAGCGCCGTTTGCAATGCTTCCAAAGAACCCCGTACATCGGTCTTCAGTACGATGTTTACAGAAGCTGCTTCGCCTGACCCCATATTTTCAAACAGGTTCTCCAGTTTGGCAGCCTGCTGACGGGCCAAACGGCTGTGACGCAGTTTCTTCTGACGGAAATCAGCAACCTCACGGGCCTTACGCTCATCA
>JBFKSL010000180.1:0-8250 GCA_041626995.1 Ketobacter sp.
ATGAAGCGTTTCTTGATTGGATAGAATCCAATATGGAAAAGCTTACCGCCTGTGACAGCCCAAGCCTAAGTTATGCTATAAAACGTTCCTGCGAGGTGAAAGCGGAAGTGGTGGCGGCGGATGAAAGAGAAGGTGGGTTAAGAGCGATTTTGAATTTTGGTCATACCTTTGGCCACGCCATAGAGGCGGCACAGGGCTATGGCGAATGGCTGCACGGTGAAGCGGTGGCTGCGGGCATGTTAATGGCGCTGCTGCTTTCCCACAAAGAGGGCAGCATCACCGCCGAAGAGGTGGCCCGTGGCGAAGCCATAGTAAAAGCCGGCAACTTGCCTATTCGCGGCCCGTCTAGCATGAGCGTGGAAACCTACCTGGAAAAGATGGCGGTAGATAAAAAGAATGTGGATGCCCAGATTCGATTGGTGTTGCTGAAACAATTGGGTAATGCCATAGTGACAAGCGAATTTAACCAAGACAATCTTCGAGCCACCCTGCATGAGTATACAGGCTGAATCTGACAGCACGGTTATGGAAGAAGGCGATATCAGCGCTGGCTCTGGCAAGGCTCGGCCTGCCTTTATTAACCCTTTTAACGATGAATCTATATCGGGCCTGTTTTTCCCGGAGGCTGGCCGTCAAGAAACCCTGGATCAGTTAAAACATCTGCTGCGCTACGGCCCGTCGCTGCTTATTCTCTACGGCGATCAGGGTGTGGGTAAACACTTTCTGGTGGATCATTTGGTGTCGCAGCTGGACTTGGATTTGTTTGATTTGGCTGTGATGAATGCCGACATCATGGTGACTTCCAGCACGCTATTAAGTAAATGCACAGACGCGTGGCATTCACGCCAACCGCTGACCTTGGAAAATTTTAAGGAAAAGTCCGCTACCCTGGCCAGCGATGCTGATGAGGAGTCGAAAATATTGCTGTGCCTGGTTCGGCATGGGCAGTTTTTGGATGAGGAAACTTGCCAGGTTATTGCTGCTATGTTGGCTTCCTGTGCCGGTTTGCCAGTGAAGTTTCTAGTGGTTGTGGATGCCCTGGAGCTGGAAGAGGCTGAACAGATTCATGCATTAACGGAATCCGTGCCGGACCATTATCCAGAAAAAATGAACGCGCTTTCCACTGAAGAAACTGGCGAATACCTTAGCTATCGTTTACGAACGGCGGGGATGGGACAGGTGAAGTTTAATCAAAACCAAGTGGATCAGATTTTTAATCATAGTTTGGGCAACCTGGTGCGGGTCAATGAAATTGCCCATGCGTTATTGCTGTCTTCGATGCCAAAACCCAAGGAAAAGAAAGCAGCGTCGCTCCCGATACCCTGGTTGCATGTGGTTGCCTTGGCGGTGGTGGCAGTTGCTTTGCTGATTTTATATGCGGTCACATCGCCTTCCCCGCAGACCGTGGAGGCCGTTTCGGCTGAGCAAGAGGAGATTCCCAAGCAGCCAGTTGAGGTTGAGAGCAGTCAGGCCATTGAGCCAAAACAGGCTGCTGTTTCTTCGGATCAAGTTGAACAAGAACAGCCGTCTACAAAAGTGGTTCAAGCCCAAACTTCGCTTGCCAATCCGATCGAAGAAGCACCAGAAGCCAAGAAGCCGGAGCAAAATAAGCGTGAGCAGCAGCCTGTCACCAAGGTGGCCCCGAAACCGGAAACCACAGAGCCTAAGACGCCAGAACCGAAGGTTGCCGCTACCCCTGTTCAACCCGAACTCACTCCAAAACCCATCGATGAGCGCACTGCTTGGATAGTCTCCTTGCCCAAGGATCACTACAGTGTTCAATTGCTAGGCGCGAAGGAGCTAAAAACCGTTGAGCGCTTCCTAAGTCAGTATCCTAGCCTGCAAAATTTGGTGTATTACCGAACAACCCGTAATGGTGCGCCCTGGTTCGTTGTGGTTCAGGGAAATTACTCAAATTATGACGCCGCCAAGGCTGCCACCCTCAAATATCCTGAAAAACTGAGAAAACAGGGCCCTTGGATACGGAAAGTGGAGGCAATTCAAAAAGATCTGAAGAAATAACTGCGATTTCCCTAACTCCTTCATTTCTGGACTGTTTTTTGCCTGCATATCCTAGCTTGGGCAGCAAATAAGGCGCTCAAAATCTGCAGACCAGGCGGTTCTGTTTGTCCAAATGGGGCGTCCCATGTAAAATGTCCGTCCATTTTTGCCCGGCTGCTAGATAAAGCCAGCGAGAATCGCAAATAACCTATTGAATTCACTGGAAAAAGGGCGTTCGCTTGTGATGAGTGTACAGCGTGGTGGGCTCTACCATCCGGACCAGTTTAAAGATAATTGTGGCTTTGGTTTGATTGCCCACATGGAGGGCGAAGCCAGCCATGATCTGCTGCAAACCGCTATTGAAGCGCTAACCTGCATGACCCATCGTGGTGGTATCGCTGCCGATGGAAAGACTGGTGACGGCTGTGGCCTGCTGATAAAAATGCCGGAAGCGTTCTTCCGTGGCATTGCCAAACAAGAGTTCGGCAGCGATCTTTCCGACCGCTTTGCCGTTGGTATGGTGTTCCTGTCTCAAGATGACGCCAAGGCACAGCAAGCTCGCAAGGTTCTAGAGCAAGAGATTAGCAAGCAAAGTCTCACTGTGGTGGGGTGGCGCACCGTGCCCATCGACAGTAGCGTGTGTGGCCGCATTGCTTTGGAAAGCCTGCCCAGTATTGAACAGGTGTTCATCAACGCAGAAGGCATTTCCGATCAGGAAATTAATCGCCGCCTGCTGTTTGCCCGTCGCCATGCTGAAATTCAATTGGCGCAAGATGAAGATTTCTTCGTGCCTAGTCTGTCGTCCACGGTAGTGTCCTATAAAGGCCTGGTGATGCCAGCGGATCTGCCAGCGTTCTATAAAGACCTGGCCAATAAAGAAATGGGAACCGCCATTTGCGTGTTCCACCAACGTTTCTCTACCAATACTTTACCTCGCTGGCCCCTGGCGCAGCCATTCCGTTATTTAGCCCACAATGGTGAAATCAATACCATCATGGGTAACCGTAATTGGTCTGTTGCCCGTACGCCTAAGTTTGAATCTGACTTGCTGCCTAACCTGCAAGAGATCACGCCACTGGTAAACCGAACCGGTTCCGACTCCTCCAGTCTGGATAACATGCTGGAAGTGTTGTTGGCCGGTGGCATGGATATTTATCGCGCGGTACGCATGATGGTTCCTCCTGCCTGGCAGAACGTGGAAACCATGGATGCTGATCTACGTGCGTTCTACGAATACAACTCCATGCATATGGAGCCTTGGGATGGCCCGGCCGGTCTGGTAATGACCGATGGTCGTCATGCCATTTGTATGCTGGATCGAAACGGCTTGCGCCCAGCCCGTTGGGTTATCACCAAAAACGGCTATATCACGCTGGCTTCTGAAATTGGCGTGTACTCCTATCAACCAGAAGATGTGGTAGCGAAAGGCCGTGTTGGCCCCGGTCAAATACTGGTAGTGGATACGGAATCTGGCGATGTGCTGCACACTCAGGACGTGGATAATCAGCTCAAAACTGGCCAGCCGTATAAGCAATGGATGAAGGAAAACGCGATCCGCATCCAGGATACGCTTACGGAAGAAACTCGCTCCATCGAGCAACTTGACCCGGATGCCATCAAAACTTACCAGAAGTTGTTCCAGGTATCCTTCGAAGAACGTGACCAAGTTATTCGTCCCATGGCCGAAAATGGTCAGGAGGCGGTAGGCTCCATGGGTGACGATACTCCCATGGCGGTGCTGTCAGCCAAAGTTCGCCCAGTATACGATTATTTCCGTCAGCAATTTGCTCAGGTAACCAATCCACCCATCGATCCTTTGCGGGAAGCGGTGGTGATGTCGCTGGAAACCTGTGTAGGTACCGAACGCAATGTGTTCCAGGAAACCCCTGGCCATGCGGATCGTGCCATCCTGACGTCTCCTGTGCTGTCTCACAGCAAATTCCAGCAATTGCTGAATATCGAAAACAAAGGCTACGATGTTGCGCGCATTTCGCTGAACTACGACGCCGCCATTAGCTTGCGTCAAGCGGTAGAAACCGTTTGCCAAGAGGCAGAACAGGCTGTGCGAAGTGGTAAGGTCATTCTGGTTCTAACGGATCGTGATATTGATCAAGCCAAACTAACTGTGCCCGCTTTGATGGCCACTGGTGCGGTGCATCACCATCTGATCGAAAGTGGTTTGCGCTGTGATGGTAACATCATTGTGGAAACCGCTAGCGCCCGTGACCCCCATCACTTCGCCTGTTTGATTGGCTTTGGTGCCACAGCGGTGTACCCCTACCTGGCTTTCGATGTGATCTGCGACTTAGTGCGTACTGGCGAAATTCTGATGGACCCCATCGATGCCCAGAAGAACTTCCGCAAAGCCATCGATAAAGGCCTGTTGAAGATTCTGTCTAAGATGGGTATCTCTACCATTGCTTCATACCGTGGCGCGCAGTTGTTTGAAGCTGTGGGTGTTGCGGAAGAAGTGGTAGACCTATGCTTTATCGGCGTACAAAGCCGACTCCAAGGAGCGGGTTTCAGCCACTTTGAAAACGATGCCAAGTTGCTCGTGGCCGATGCCTGGAAAACGCGTAAACCCATCGACCAGGGCGGTATTCTTAAGTACGTTCATGGCGGCGAATATCATGCGTTCAACCCGGATGTTATCGCAGCATTGCATCAAGCGGTGCAGTCCGGCAACTTTGAGCACTACCGCGAATACGCGGCGCTAACCCAGGATCGTCCTGTGGCTGCAATTCGTGATTTGCTAACGCTCAAATCTGACGTGAAATCCATTTCGTTGGATGAAGTGGAGCCCATGGAAGCCATCCTGCCTCGCTTCGACTCTGCTGGTATGTCATTGGGCGCATTAAGCCCCGAAGCCCATGAAGCCATTGCTATGGCCATGAACCGATTGGGTGGTCGTAGCAACTCAGGCGAAGGTGGTGAAGACCCAGAACGTTATGGCACTGAGCGGGTTTCCAAAATCAAACAGGTGGCTTCTGGCCGATTTGGTGTAACCCCTCACTACCTGGTGAACGCGGAAGTGCTGCAAATTAAAGTGGCTCAAGGCGCCAAACCCGGTGAAGGTGGTCAGTTACCTGGTGGTAAGGTGAACGACCTGATCGCCAAGTTGCGTTACTCCGTGCCTGGTGTCACGTTGATCTCGCCACCGCCCCATCACGATATCTATTCCATTGAAGATTTAGCGCAGCTGATCTTCGATTTGAAACAGGTTAATCCCCAAGCACTGGTATCTGTAAAACTGGTATCTGAGCCTGGCGTGGGCACTATTGCTGCTGGTGTGGCTAAAGCCTATGCGGATTTGATTACCATTTCTGGATACGATGGTGGTACAGCGGCCAGCCCGTTAACCTCCATTCGCTATGCGGGTTCCCCTTGGGAGCTGGGCTTAAGCGAAGCGCATCAGGCGCTGCGTGGTAATGACTTGCGTGACAAGATTCGTCTGCAAACCGATGGTGGTTTGAAGAATGGCTTGGACGTCATCAAAGCAGCAATCTTGGGTGCAGAGAGCTTTGGTTTCGGCACCATTCCAATGATCGCATTGGGTTGTAAATACCTGCGTATCTGTCACTTGAACAACTGCGCAACAGGTGTCGCCACTCAGCAAGACAAACTGCGAGAAGATTACTTTATCGGTGCACCGGAAATGGTAATGAACTTCTTCAAGTTCGTTGCTCTGGAAACCCGTGAATGGTTAGCGCGCCTGGGCGTGCGTTCCATGAATGAGCTGATTGGTCGAACGGATCTGTTGGAAGTGCTTGAAGGCGTAACTGATAAGCAGAAGAGCCTGGATCTAACCCCCATCCTTTGCAGCGACAATGTGCCGGTTGAAAAGCCACATACCTGCAACGTTCCTCAAAACACGCCTTTTGATAAAGGTGAGTTGGCAGAACGCATGGTGGCAACCACTCTAAGTGCGATTGAAAGCAAAGCGGGCGGAGATTTTGATTTTGATATCACCAACTGCGACCGTTCCATCGGTGCTCGAGTGTCTGGTGAGATTGCCAAACGCCACGGTAATCAGGGAATGGCGGAACAGCCCATAACTATCCACTTTAAAGGCACGGCCGGCCAAAGCTTTGGCGTATGGAATGCCGGTGGTTTGGATATGTACCTGGAAGGGGATGCCAACGACTACGTAGGCAAAGGCATGACCGGCGGTAAGTTGGTAATTAAGCCACCCAAAGGTAGTCCGTTCAAAAGCCAGGATACGGCCATTGTTGGCAACACCTGCTTGTACGGTGCCACGGGCGGTAAGCTGTTCGCATCCGGCCAGGCCGGTGAGCGTTTTGGCGTGCGTAACTCCGGTGCCCATGCGGTAGTGGAAGGCGTAGGCGACCACGGTTGTGAATATATGACCGGTGGTTTGGTCACCGTATTGGGTAATACTGGCTATAACTTCGGTGCTGGTATGACCGGTGGCTTTGCCTATGTGCTGGATCAAAGCAACACCTTCGTGGACAAATACAACCACGAGCTGGTGGAAATTCATCGCATAAACAGTGAAGACATGGAAGCTTACCGTCATCACTTGGTAAGTGTGATTCAGGAGTTTGTGAGTGAAACCAGCAGTGACTGGGGCCAACACATCCTGGATAACTTTGATGATTTCGTCGGCCGCTTCTGGTTAGTGAAACCAAAAGCCGCCAGTGTGCAAAGCTTGTTAAACAGCATTAGACACCGTCCTGAATAAGAGAGGAATTGTGCCCCGCCGAATAATGGGGCACGGCTCGAAGCCCAGGCTTCGTTTCCAAACAAGAGGTTTAAGATGGCAGAACGTTTAAATAACAACTTCCAATTTCTGGATGTGGCTAGGGGAGATCCAGAGAAGAAGGAGATCGACGTAAGACGTTCTCAATATGTTGAGATCTATAATCCATTCAAACCGGATCAGGCTTCCACTCAGGCGCATCGCTGCCTGGCATGTGGTAACCCGTACTGTGAATGGAAATGCCCGGTACATAACTTTATTCCTAACTGGCTCAAGCTGATATCGGAAGGCAATATTTTAGAAGCGGCTGAACTCAGCCACCAAACAAACACTTTGCCGGAAGTCTGTGGTCGTGTGTGTCCGCAGGATCGTCTGTGTGAGGGTGCCTGTACGTTGAACGACGGCTTTGGTGCTGTAACCATTGGTTCTGTTGAAAAGTACATTACGGATACGGCTCTGGCCATGGGCTGGCGACCAGACATGTCCAAAGTGGTTTGGACCGATAAGAAAGTTGCCATCATTGGCGCTGGTCCTGCCGGTTTAGGTTGCGCTGATATTTTGGTGCGCAACGGTGTTAAGCCTGTGGTGTTCGATCGCAATCCAGAGATTGGTGGTTTGCTGACTTTTGGTATTCCTGAATTCAAACTGGAAAAGCCGGTGATGCAATTGCGTCGCGAAGTGTTTGAAGGCATGGGTGTGGAATTCCGCTTGAACACAGAAGTGGGTAATGACGTTACACTGGAAGAATTGCTAAGCGAATACGATGCCATTTTTATGGGTATGGGCACTTACTCTTACATGAAGGGTGGTTTCCCCGGTGAAGAGCTGCCTGGTGTTTACGAAGCCTTGCCTTACTTGGTATCCAACGTAAATCGTAATTTGGGGTTTGAGAACAACCCGGAAGATTTTGTAAACATGAGTGGCAAAAAGGTTGTGGTGCTGGGTGGTGGTGACACTGCCATGGACTGTAACCGTACCGCTGTTCGTCAAGGTGCCACCCAGGTAACCTGTGCTTACCGTCGAGATGAAGCCAATATGCCTGGCTCTGTACGTGAAGTGGCAAATGCACGTGAAGAGGGTGTGGAGTTTCTGTTTAACCGTCAGCCCATTGCCATTATTGGCGATACTCAGGTTGAAGGGGTTAAAGTGGTGGAAACTCAGTTGGGTGAGCCTGATGAAAACGGACGTCGACGTCCAGAGCCGATTCCGGGTAGTGAGCAGGTGTTGGCTGCCGATGCGGTGATTATTGCGTTTGGCTTCCGCCCTAGTCCTCAGCCTTGGATGACTGAGGCCGGTGTGAATACTGATGACAGTGGTCGGGTGTTGGCGCCAGAGGCTGGCGAGTTTAAGTTCCAAACTACGAATCCTAAGATCTTTGCCGGTGGCGATATGGTGCGAGGTTCGGATCTGGTGGTGACGGCCATTTGGGAAGGGCGTCAGGCGGCGGAAGGTATCTTGGATTATTTGGACGTTTGATTTTGCTGGATCCCCGGAGTAGAGGGTAGCTGACCCGATCCGCAGAGAGGGGG
>JBFKSL010000181.1:0-8245 GCA_041626995.1 Ketobacter sp.
ACATGGTGTTTAATCTGCCTAACCATGATCGATTTCGACCACAAACTGCTACCGGACCAAATCACGTTGCCATTAATGTGGCTGGGCTTACTGGTTAATATGCAGGGGATGTTCACCACGTTGAACGACGCCATAATCGGTGCCGTGGCAGGCTACATGAGCCTGTGGAGCCTATATTGGCTTTTCAAGCTGCTCACCGGCAAGGAAGGCATGGGCTATGGCGACTTTAAGCTGCTCGCAGCTTTGGGTGCCTGGATGGGCTGGCAGCAATTGCTATTAATATTGGTTTTGTCCTCCATGGTTGGCGCCACTGTTGGCATATCTTTGATTATCATTAAGGGCCGCGACAAAAATATCCCTATCCCCTTCGGGCCTTACTTGGCTGCCGCTGGCTGGATCGCCTTCTTCTGGGGGGCGGATATCATGCAGGCCTATCAACGCCAGTTCATCTAGAAGTCTTTACATCTCTCCACACTGCCGCAACAATAGCCACTTCATTTAAGAGGTGGCTATGTTAGTAATTGGTGTAACCGGCGGTATTGGTAGCGGTAAAACCGCCGCAACAGATCGTTTTCAGTCTCATGGTATAACGGTAGTAGATGCAGATTTGGCATCGCGAGTGGTGGTGGAACCTGGACGCCCTGCCCTAAAAGCTATTGAAGAGCATTTTGGCTCCGAGGTTATCGCAGCTGATGGCTGTTTAGACCGCCGCGCACTGCGCGAGATTGTGTTTGCTAACCCCAATGAGCGCAAATGGCTGGAGCAACTGACCCACCCGCTGATAGGCCAGGAAATCGTCTCACAAATCCAGAACAGCCAATCACCATACACCATCTTAGCGTCCCCTCTTTTACTGGAAAGTTCCCAGCATCAAATGGTTCAACGAGTTTTGGTTATTGATGTACCGGAGGAAATCCAGGTTAGCCGTACTGTATCTCGCGATGACACAACAGAAGAAGGCGTGAAAGCCATTATCGCCGCTCAAATGAAGCGTGATGACCGATTAGCCAAAGCAGATGATGTGATCATTAACGATCAAGATTTGCAGCACCTTCACACCCAAGTAGATGCACTGCATCAAACCTATTTAGACATGGCACAAGCACAATGAAAGTAAAATGCCCAACCTGCGAGAAGGAAGTAGAGTGGTCATCGGAAAACAAATTTCGCCCGTTTTGCAGTGAGCGTTGCAAGCTTATTGATTTGGGCGACTGGGCTAGCGGTGAGCGCTATATTCCGGGTGAACCAGACTGGTCAGGTGAAGACTGGGAGCTAAACCATCCAAACAGCAGCGACGATCCTACACTGCATTAGTCACTGGCGGGCCAAAAACCGCTGATACCAGCCACACCCTGAGCACCCAGATCGATAATGCGATTCAAGTCTGGTTCGCCCACTCCCCCTAATGCATATACGGGTATCTTTGCAGCCTTCACTAGCTCCGCAAAGTGCCGCTCTCCCAGCGGAGACTGCTCAGGATGGCTGCTGGTTACTGCAAAGGGCGACAGGGTGACAAAATCCACTCCCAGCTGCTGAGCAAGCTGCAACTCTTGCTGATTATGACAGGAAGCCGACACCCACTTATATTCCCGTGGCTTTTCATTCAAATTATTTAAATCATGAGAAGTTAGGTGTATGCCATCAAACACGTCGGCATTCGAATACGGAGCAGCACTGTTTTTAATCAAGCAAACAGGGAAACGTTTTTTTAATTGTGCCAGGTGATCCGTTAGACACATCCAATCCGACTCAGAAATAGTCTGAGTTCGAATTTGAATAAGGCGATGGCCCAACTCAATCACCTTTTCCAGGGCGCCAACAAACTGATCCACAGAACCGGTCAATTGCGGTGTAATCACATAGCTACGTGGTAATTGGGCTGCTGTCACAATGGGCACATTTGCATCGGGGAATTCATATTGAGTCAGCTCTTGCAATGGCACCCAGCGCACTTCCTGACCTTCCATCCCTTCTGGCTCGCCGACAAAATTCTCAACCCAAACCACATTCAAACAAACAGACTTATCTGAATAATGATGAGTAATCGTAATTAAGGGCTCACTACTATTAACCTGAATGTTAAGCTCTTCGTGCAATTCACGATGGATCGCCTGATCCAAGGTTTCCTCTGACTCTATTTTGCCTCCAGGAAACTCCCACTTACCACCTTGATGCAAATGATCGGGGCGACGCGCCAAACACACCTCTCCCTGTCGAACAATCACCGCTGCCGCTACCTGAACCAATTTCATTGCTCAATCGCCTTATGCTTAAGATCGATAGTCAGCATTGATTTTTACGTAATCGTAAGAAAAGTCTGTGGTCCAAACCGTAGCTTGCTCATTCCCACGCCCCAGACTCACCTGAATTTGAATATCTTCTTTATTCATGGCTTCCTGGCCTGCCTGCTCTGTATAACTGCTGGCCACACAACCGGCCTCCGCAATCAAAACATCGTTAATGCTCACAGCCACCTTTTCCACATTTAAACTTTCAATATTAGCCCGGCCTACTGCTGCCAATATTCGCCCCCAATTAGGATCGCTGGCAAAAAGTGCCGTTTTAACCAAAGGAGAATGAGCAATGGTATACGCCACCTCTCTGGCCTCTTCCACCGACAAAGCCTGTTGCACCTGCACAGTCACAAACTTAGTGGCGCCTTCTCCGTCGCGAATTATGGCGTGCGCCAAATCCAAGTACACTTGCTTTAGCGCTTGTTTGAAGGTTTCGTAGCCTTCACTTTGTTCTGTGATCACTGCCTCCGACTGCCCGGTGGCAACCAACATACAGCAATCATTGGTGGAGGTATCACTGTCCACAGTAATGGAGTTGAAAGAAAGCTGGGTTAACTCTGAAGCCAACGCCTGTAATAACTCCGTATCTACTTTTGCATCTGTGGCGATGTAACCCAACATCGTTGCCATGTTGGGTTTGATCATACCCGCGCCCTTTGAAATGCCGGTGATGGTTACTGGCTTGCCTTCAATTTCCACCACTATTGACACACCTTTGGGGCGAGTATCTGTAGTCATGATTCCGTGGGCTGCATCGTCCCAGCCAGTTTCCGATAGGCCTTGCAAGCAAACTGGAATTCCAGCTTTAATTTTATCCGCGGGCAAAGGCTCACCAATTACCCCTGTGGAATATGGGAACACATGAGAAACATCCACATCTGTAAGACTCGCCAATTCAGCGCAGACTGTTTGAGCATTTTGCATACCTTGCTGGCCGGTGCCCGCATTGGCGTAACCCGTGTTGGTGATGAACAGCACTTTTTGCCTTAGCGGCCCATTCAAGCTAGATAAATTCTTTTTGCAGATTTGAACCGGCGCTGCGCAGAACGCATTAAGCGTGAAAGTGCCCGCAACGGTGCTGCCCTCTGCGATTTCCATGATCACTAAATCACGGCGGTCGGGGTATTTCACACCTGCTTGCGTGGTTCCCAATTTAAAACCTTTTACCGGGTGCATCTCACCAAAAGTTGCTTTACCCACTGCCATGATATTTCTCCGATTATGCTCACTTTACACAAAATAAACCCAAAGGTTGGCGCATAAGAGCAAATCACAACCAACCTAAACAACCCTTAATCTACTGAAACAAAAAAGGGGCCATCATCGGCCCCTTGTGTATTCTTTCTGGCTTTCCTACTCAACCTGTCCGTGACAGTGCTTGTATTTCTTACCAGATCCACAGGGGCAGGGCTCGTTACGCCCTACTTTGCGATCCTGCCGCTGAAATGGTGTATTGCCTTGAGGCTCCTCCTCACTCTCTTCAGCTACCGCAGAAGCACTTTCATGCTTTAATTTAATGTCCCGCTCTGCCGCTTCACGCCGCTGCCGCTCCAACTCTTCCACCTCTTCCTGACGACGTAATTCAACAGTAGAAAGAATTCGTATCACCTCAAGCTTCACGTTCTCCAAGAACGCTTGGAACAACTCAAAAGCTTCACGTTTATATTCCTGCTTTGGATTTTTCTGAGCATAACCGCGCAGATGAATCCCCTGACGCAAATGATCCATATTGGCCAAATGCTCTTTCCATAAACGGTCCAGCGTGGCCAGCATCACATGTTTTTCCAGCTGACGCATCACATGGGCTTCACCATCCAAGCTCGCCTCTTTCGCAGCGTATGCCTCTTCCAATTGACCGATTATCTTTTCACGCAAAGTTTCTTCATGCAACGATTTATCTTCATCCAGCCATTGTTGAATCGGCATAGGCATTCTGAAGTCCGTTTCCATGGCTTTTGCTAAGCCTTCCACATCCCACTGCTCTTCCATACTGCTGGGAGGAATGTAGCCACTGATAAAATCATTGACCACGTCAATGCGGATGTTCTTGATATTCTCAGACAGGTCTTCCGCATGCAGAATATCATTACGTTGCTCATACACAACTCGACGCTGATCGTTGGCCACATCATCGTATTCCAGTAAGGATTTACGAATATCAAAGTTGCGACCTTCCACTTTCTTCTGAGCGTTCTCAATGGATTTGGTTACCCAGCGATGCTCAATGGCTTCACCACGCTCCATACCCAAGGTCTGCATTAAACCTTTCACTCGGTCCGATGCAAATATACGCATCAGGTTGTCTTCCAAAGACAAGAAGAAACGAGTGGAACCAGGGTCGCCTTGTCGGCCAGAACGACCGCGAAGCTGATTATCAATACGGCGGGATTCATGACGCTCGGTACCAATGATATGCAACCCACCGGCATCAAGCACCGCTTTATTCTGTTCTTCCCACTCGGCTTTAATTTTCGCGATCTGTTCGTCAGTGGCGCCGTCTAACGCATCCACTTCAGCTTGCCAGTTTCCGCCCAACACAATATCGGTTCCTCGACCAGCCATGTTAGTGGCAATGGTAACAGCACCCGGCGCACCCGCTTGAGCAATGATTTCCGCTTCTTGGGCGTGAAATTTAGCATTCAATACCTTGTGTGGAATTTTGCTTTTCTTCAATACAGAAGAGATTAACTCTGAGCTTTCAATAGAAGCGGTTCCCACCAAAACCGGACGCTTGGCTTCAACGTTTTCCTTAATATCTTCAATGATGGCTTCGTATTTTTCTTCCGCCGACATAAAGATCAGGTCATTTTCGTCTTTTCTGATCATGGGCTTGTTAGTGGGAATGACCACCACATCCAAACCGTATATTTGATGAAACTCAAAAGCTTCGGTATCTGCTGTACCGGTCATGCCTGATAGCTTGTCATACAAACGGAAATAATTCTGGAAGGTCGTGGAAGCCAAAGTTTGGTTTTCTGACTGAATCTTCACACCTTCTTTAGCTTCCACCGCCTGATGGATGCCATCAGACCAGCGACGCCCTGGCATGGTTCGGCCAGTGTGCTCATCCACAATCACAATTTGGTTGTTCTGAACGATATAATCCACATCGCGCTGGAACAGGCAGTGAGCCTTTAGTGCCGCATGCACATGGTGTAGAAGATTCAGGTTATTGGCCGCATAAAGGCTGTCGCCTTCTGCCAGTAATTTGTATTCGGTAAGCAGATCTTCTACAAATTCGTGACCGCCTTCGGTCAGCTCCACCTGACGGTTTTTCTCATCGATGGTGTAGTGACCCTGATCGCCACCCTCTTCCACTTCTTCGTAGCCACGCTTAAGCTTGGGAATCAGAATATTGATTTTTTTATACAGCTCAGAGCTGTCTTCACTGGGGCCGGAAATGATCAGTGGCGTTCGCGCCTCATCGATAAGAATGGAGTCCACCTCATCCACCACAGCAAAGGCCAGTGGCCCTTGTGCGCGATCTTCCAGAGTAAACGCCATATTGTCGCGTAAGTAATCGAAGCCAAATTCGTTGTTGGTGCCGTAAGTAATATCCGCTGCGTAGGCTTCACGCTTTGACTCGGAATCCTGTTGTGACAGAATCACGCCAACCGACAAACCCAAAAACTCGTACAATGGACGCATCCAGTTCGCATCCCGCTGAGCCAGATAATCATTCACTGTTACCACGTGTACGCCCTTGCCAGGCAGAGCGTTCAAATACACAGCGCTGGTAGCAGTAAGGGTTTTACCTTCACCGGTACGCATCTCGGCAATGCGGCCTTCATGCAGCGTGATACCGCCTATCATCTGGCAATCAAAATGCCGCATTCCCATAGCACGGCGGCTGGCTTCACGCACAACAGCAAAAGCTTCAGGTAACAGAGCGTCCAGCGATTCACCCTGCTCCAGGCGTGATCGAAATTCAGCAGTCTTTGCTTTCAATTGCTCATCTGATAAGGACTCGGTATCCGACTCCAGGGCATTGATACGCGTTACCAGCTTGCCCATTCGTTTTAGTTCACGCTGGTTTTTACTACCGAAAATCTTGCTAAACAGTGACATAGGTTTTCACTTCTTTAACTGATACTGATGCTTCCCAGCCAACACCGAATTGGGGCATTTCAGGAATTCTTATAGAAGGAGGCAATTCTAACGTTATTTTCCCTGTAGGATAAAGTATTTAGCGTGGGAAAGAGGATAAATGCGCACGAAATATGTGCGCATTGCTCAGCTTGCGGAACAGTTTTGGGATTTATTTGCGAGTGCGGTAAGTATAACGAGTTGGGTCAACCGCCTTACCATTTTTGCGCACTTCGAAATGCACGTGGGGACCGGTTGAGCGGCCTGTGCTGCCCATCTTAGCAATGGCTTGGCCTTGCTTAACGATGTCACCCACATTGACCAACACCTCTTTAGCATGACCATAACGAGTGGTATAACCGCCGCCATGATTCACTTCAACCATTAAACCGTAGCCGTAACGGTCACCGGCCCAGGTCACAACCCCAGCTCCCACAGAGATGACATCAGAGCCTTCTTTACCTGCGAAATCCACACCCTCATGCCAAGCCAAACGACCAGTGAACGGATCAGTACGGCGGCCAAAGCGAGAAGATAACCAACCCCATGTTACTGGGCGGCCAGCCAGAGAAACTTCTTTCCTCAGCTTACGGTTTTCCAACAGGCTTTCTAGTACCTGTAATTGCTGTTCTCTTTGTTCAATATCTGCAGCCAACTGATCCAACTCATTCATGAAGCTGGGGCGCTCAAAGGTTTGCTCCATTTCGCCCTCGTGGGAAGGGCCGCCTACAGCAGGGGTTTGAGAAAAGTCGAACTCACCACCGTTCAGCTTGGCCACATTAACCAAGCGCTCACCCAATGCATCCAAGCGCATCAAGCGCGCCTGCAATTCTGCCATTCGAACGGTCATGGCTATCAGTTGTTCTTCAGCCTGCTGGCGAGCTTGATCAATTTTCTGCGCGTTATTGGCTACGTCCTGCTGAAGAAACACCGCCAAATCACCACTTTCCGTTGTGGTCGGCTTTTTCAACCAATATCCCGCACCAGCTCCTGCTATACCCGCCATCACAACCACAACGACCAGCGCCATCATCAACACATAAGGACGCAGTTTTACAGTGCGTGATTGTCCGGTTTTGGAATCAAATAAAATAATGTTCATTCACAACTTCTCTAGAGATTTCGCCCCTTTTACTGCACAATCAGGGACAAAGTGCCCAACTTATCGCTTGCTGAACGGATCTTAACGACGGTGCAGGACAGTAACATAAAAAATATTCGAGATCTCATGCTTTGCAACAAAGAAGTGAAGCAACTCACTGAAAATGTCCGCCAACTGCATGAATTGAATCACATTCTTGAACAATACATGCCCAGCCTACTGTCCCAGTACTGCCAACTCAAAAGCTATTCCTATGGAAATTTAACCATGGAAGCATCCAGTGGCGCCGCCGCAACACAGCTTCGCTTTTTGCAACCCCAGCTTATCGCTAAATTAAGAAACCACCCTAAATTCAGTGGCTTGCAGAAAATTTCCGTGAAGGTGGCTAGTCAACAACCAAAACTAGATAGGCAGTACACAAGGCAGGTTGAACCGGTCTCTCAACAAAACCGCACACTGATCCGCGATACTGCTTCCACCATCAACGACGATTCACTGGCGTCATCAATGCGAAATCTCGCTGATACCTTAGATAACTATGGCAAAGATTAAGGGGTTTTCCACTTAACCCCACCCATTGGTGGAGTTAAGCAGACAAAAGGAAGGAAAACTGACTTTTTTACTAAGCATCCAAAGCCAGAGTTGGTCTGGCATAGGAAATGGGGGCTACGTTTCCATTGTCAAAGGTAACGATTTCGTAGGCATCTTCCTGCTGCAGTAATTCACGCAACAATTTATTGTTCAATGCGTGTCCAGATTTATA